>JBMZDT010000149.1:0-5722 GCA_049614505.1 Leucothrix sp. | reverse complement strand
ATAGTGCTAGGCTCGTTGGCCTCACCAATCACAATCACTTGCTCAGCTCTGTCCTGAAGGTATACAACCTTTTCAGTGACGTTACCCTTAGGCGTTGTAATGATGATTTTTAAAAAACTATCCACCGTTCCAGAGTAGTCATCGCTCACAGTGACATTAAATGCGGTGTAGCCTTGGATATTACTGTTGGTTATTACCCGCTCTCCATCGGAAATGAGCTTATGTGGATAAACATTATCAGGGTCTGTTGGTTTAACGACATCACCATCAATTATAAACTGAACTTTGGTTCCTTCGGGTAACGGTTGTTCGTGTAAATCAGAGACTAAGACTGGAAATGTAGTGCCCGACCCTTCAGGGACTTGTATCGTGTCAGCAACTTGGAACTTTGCATGAGAGGTTGACATTATTAGAACGATGGACGTGTTGACGAAGATATTCTTATTAGTGCTGCATTTATTGATAACATTGTCTGGATTACACAAGATGCCGTTGTATTCACCATCCGCAGCCACTTGCACGCCGTTTGAGCTTGAATCCCTTAGCTCATCCGTCCCATTATAAATTCCATCTTCGTTGTCATCTCTGAACACCGTCCCTATGTCATCAAAGCTTTCGCCATCATCGAGTAAGCCATTACCATTTTTATCACTAAAACTCTCTTCACCCAACAAGCTGGCTAGGATAGTGACACGCCCATTGGTAGGGCGCGGATTGCTGCTTCGCCATACAACTGAGCAGCCGCCATTTTCGGTGAGGCACTGTGGGTCTATTTGACCACCCTCAGCTGTGAAATAGACTGCTGTTCCGTCTGGAACGGGGTTATTAAAGTGATCTGAGGCGAGGATATTAATTTGGGTGTGATCACCATCATAGTCAAATGCTTCAGGGTTGAATCGTTCAGAGCTGATTGAAATACTATTTTGATCAGCGATGCCCGTTGAAATAACGAGGCGGCGTGATTGAGTAAAAATGCCCGGTTTAGAAATAACCTCAGCAGTGACTTTGACACTCGTAGACACTGTGCCGGAGTGTACATCCACTGTGACAAATCCATTGTCATCAGTCTCAGCCACTTCAGGTAATAATCGGGTTCCGCCAATGCTGGCATTTAATGTGAAGCGTACTTTTTCCTGAGACACTGGATTTCCATTGTCGTCAAGCACTTGGAACTTGAGTGTTGATACCTCTTCAAGGCCCACCCCCTTGATGCCTATTTGGTCTTTAGATGAGGAATCATAGCGGACTGACCCGACAACGGGAGGTTCCACTGTCACAGCGGACGTAGCAGAATATGTCTTGCCTTCATAGTTAACGCGCATGGTCAGTGAATCATTGCCACGGCACCCTTTTGCTACGTAGTTAGCTGTAATAACGCCCGTTGTAAACTCATCAGCCAATTCAATTTTAGCCAGTTCATCAGCAATACAATCAGAAAGAATGGCTGCCGTCATTTTGCCTGGGTAGGGTAGCCCATCTGGGTCAACTATCCACGCCTTAATGCTTGTTGATCCACCCGCGAGTAAGGCTGTGTTGGTGATTGATAAGCGCCCTTCAACGAATCTCTGTCCATCTTTGTGACCTAGTATTAGTTCGGGTGTTACCGCTAAAGTACCTAGCTCCTCCTCATCATCTGGGGTAGAGGCTGGAGCAGGCGAGGATGCAGGCGCTTCGGCAGTGGTATTACTGCCAAAACCAGCCTTACTAGTACTGCTGCTGCCACTGCTATTACCGCCGCCACATGCGACCAGTAAAAACGAAAGTATAAAAGCTGAAATTAGGCGAGCTGCCTTCTTAAACTCCATAATATGCCTCATTATTATTTTATGATTAGGGCTTAATTACTTGCTTATCAATATGCCATCAATAGGCGGTCTGATTTTACCAATGCAACCGACAATTGATACAAACAGTTAGATAAGTGGTTTAAGAATAGATCAAAGGCATGTATTGCAGGCAAAAAAAGGCCGCGAATAACGCGGCTAAATCACATCGAAATTCTTGTTTATGCTAGTTGGCTAGCCTGTTGAACTATTCACCTCAGTAATCGAATCGGCATACCTGGGTTCACGTTGATCCAACGCAACCTTGTAGCGCTTAATGCCACGATAAACGGCATTGGCAATCTGGTTCTGATAGCGTGCAGTTTTTAACTGCTTTTCTTCCTTAGGATTAGAAATAAATGCGGTTTCAATCAATAAAGAAGGAATGTCAGGAGAGCGCAACACGCCAAAATTAGCACTTTCTACGACTTTCCGAGCCAGTCGGTTCACTGTTCCTAGTTCTGATAGCACGCCCTGTGCTAAATCAAGGCTGTCATCAATGGCCGCTGATTGCGTTAAGTCTAAGAGCACTTGTGATAGTACCTTGTTATTGGAGTCTAGCGTCGCACCTGCCATTTCTACATCAACTTGGTTTTCGTTTTTAGCTAACCAGTAGGCCATCTCACTGGATGCCCCTTTTTCTGACAGTACATAAACGGATGACCCTCTAACAGAATTGTTTTCGTTCGCATCAGCGTGTACAGAAATAAATAAATCAGCGTGCTTAGCGCGGGCTTTCTGGATGCGCTGCCTTAACGTAAGAAATTTATCAGAATCACGGGTCAAGAACGCTTCCATACCTCTGGCTTTATCGACCCGTTTTTTTAAGCGTTTAGAGATTTGTAAGACCACATCTTTTTCATAGGTGCCATATTTACCAACAGCACCAGAATCACGTCCACCATGCCCTGGGTCAATGGCAACAACAAAGTTCTTGTTGGCGTGCTTGGGAGGTTGGGGTATTGCTTTGGCAACCTCTACAGGCTTTTTTACAGGAGCTGCGACTGGTTTACCTGAGCCTGATAACAACACTTCTAGGCGGTAGTTACGGCCAGATTTGTAGATTTTAGTCGTTGCTTTCGTCTGCTGCGCCATGTCTAAAACAATACGCAAGTCATCTTGATTGCGAGTTGCATAGCGAATCCGACTCACTAACGTTTTTGAGCGTTTTGGATCAAGCTTGATGGTGCCATCAGTGTGTGCACGTTTGAGATCTAGTACGACACGATCAGGCGAATCGAGTCTAAATAGTTTGTGCTCGATGATTTTGTCTAATTCTATCGTCACCCGCTGCTGATTTCGTCCATTGCTGACGGAGACCGATTTCACGACCGCACTTTTGCTTTTAGCTGCTAGTTGTGGAGCAAATACAGACGCACCCATAGCGCTAGCCATCTGTGCTAACGTCAGAATAAAATTCCTTCTTTTCTGATTGTTTTCTTCCATTTGGAACGCTCTATTGTTATTGACGTGCATATTTATGAATATAAGATAAACGGATTAGGGGGTTAATATCAAGTAGATTTTACAAAAAAACCATAAGTTGTTGTTTTTAATCATTAATTGGTTTTTTAAGTATTGCCAATCTTGTATGATTTTTATACTCTAAACTAACAATTAAATCAACCTCTGGAAGGCTACTACCTGCTTTTTCAGGCCACTCTATTAAACACAATGCACCCGTGCGAAAGTAGTCCCGAATACCTAAAAACTCTAATTCTTCAGGGTCAGCCAAGCGGTATAAATCAAAATGATAAATATCCCTGTCATTAATGGAGTAGGGTTCAACGAGGGTGTAAGTTGGACTTTTCACTGTACCAGTAAAGCCTAACGATCGAATCAGCCCCCTGACCATCGTGGTCTTTCCTGCGCCTAAATCGCCATAAAAAAGCACAATACCACCGCTGGGTAATAGAGTAGCGATGTGGGCACCAAGTTCCATGGTTTGCGCTTCATTTTGTAAATTTATACTACAAGGCGGCGTTAGGTTGGCCATCGTGCTGGTTTTCATATCTTGGTATCCACGAGTGGTTGCTTCATACTATCCAGATTTTTTCGTCGTTTCTGTAATGTTATGGCTACATCAATGTCAGATGCTGAGCTAACAATATTTGTTAGACAGGTGCAAACATGGGGGCATGAGCTGGGCTTTCAACAACTGGGTGTCAGTGATATCAATTTAAGTGCCTCGGAGCAACGTTTGCAAGCGTGGTTAGCGTCTGGGTATCATGGCGAAATGAACTGGATGGCGTCTCATGGGCTGAAGCGTAGCCGACCAGAGCAACTAGAAGCTGGGACTTGCAGTGTGATCAGCGTCAGAATGGATTATTTACCTCCGGATGCAGCGGACGCTGCAATGGTTCTGAACCACCCCAAGTTAGGCTATGTCTCTCGGTATGCTTTAGGGCGCGACTATCATAAAGTCATGCGTAACAAGCTTAAACAGTTGGCGCAGAAAATGCAGCAAGTGGTGGGTGAGTTTGGTTATCGTGCGTTTGTTGATAGCGCGCCTGTGCTGGAAAAGCCGATTGCGGTTAAAGCAGGGCTAGGGTGGATAGGTAAGCACAGCAATTTGCTTAATCGAGAGGCGGGTTCTTGGTTTTTTTTAGGGGAAATTTACACCGATCTGCATTTGCCAGAAAGCGAACCTGTTGAGGAGCACTGTGGAACCTGTACAGCCTGTATGGATGTTTGCCCAACACAAGCCATTGTTGCACCTTATGTGGTCGACGCACGCCGCTGTATTTCTTATCTAACAATTGAGCTTGATGGTATTATTCCGGTAGAGTTTCGTCGTGCCATGGGTAATCGGATTTATGGTTGTGATGATTGTCAATTAATTTGCCCTTGGAACCGTTTTGCACAAGACACTGCGGAGAGTGACTACGCGGTTAGGCATGGATTAGACAGCGAGTATTTGCTTAGCCTGTTTGAATGGTCTGAGGTGCAGTTTCTTGAGAGGATGCAGGGTTCTGCAATTCGCCGCATTGGTTATCAGCGTTGGCAACGAAATCTAGCAATTGCATTGGGCAATGCACCTGCTAATGAATTAATTATAACTAGGTTGAATAATAAGCGAGCATCATCAAGTGAGATGGTTACTGTGCACATTGATTGGGCACTGGAGCAGCAATGCAATGGTTAAGCATTTGGTGGAATTTGTAAGGCGGTTTACGTTTGGGATGAGAGTAATATCGTCCTGTTACTAAAGTAACTATCGGCAGATACAAGGAGTGGCTATTATACCGCGCGCTTAATTATTTGAATGTGAAGGAGAAAGTCATAAGATGTTACGATATTTGCTGCTACTGTTGATCAGTAGTGTACCCACTCATTCGCAAGCGAATATAGATACGTCCAGTATTTATGAAGAGGTCGAGTCTTCTGTTTATCAAGTTCGCGTGATTAATATTGAAACAGGAAAAAAGGTCGCGATTGGTTCTGCCTTTGTGGTGAGGCGTGAGGATATCTTAGCAACTAACTACCATGTGGTGAGTGAATACGTTAATGACCCCGATGTGTTTAGGCTAGAGTATCTGTCAACAGACGGTGACTCTGGTGAGCTAGAGCTTTTAGATCTAGATGTCATTCATGATCTTGCGGTGGTTAAAAGCAAAACCTCAATGGGGAAACCTCTGGAAATTGCCAGTGTGCCGGACAAAGGCGCACGCCTTTTTTCATTAGGCAATCCCTTAGATTTAGGCTTCTCAATCGTTACGGGCACCAATAACGGCATTATGGAGCAAGATGAGGATGGCAATATTCTATTCTCAGGCAGCCTTAACCAAGGCATGAGCGGTGGGCCAGCGTTGGATGAATCAGGTAAAGTAGTTGGTATTAATGTGGCAACGCAAGGTAACTCGCTGGGGTTTCTAGTGCCTGCCAATTACCTGTCTGTT
>JBMZDT010000148.1:0-5724 GCA_049614505.1 Leucothrix sp. | reverse complement strand
CAATCGGTACTTGTTTTGGTTACTACGATGATTTTGATCTTGTTGGGATAAGATTCATTGCGACGGCATTCCCAAGCAGCACTAAAACTAACCCTACTGCATTTAAAACGCCCCAAGTATAACCTTCGTAAACCGAAGAAATCGCTAACGCAATCACAGGAAACACTACGGTCGCATATGCAGCCTGATTCGCCCCAATTCGGTTGATTAGCGACAAATAAGCCGAGAATGCTACAATTGAAGCAAATACCGCCAAATAAACCAGACTATAAAGGTAGCTAGGCGTGCTGTCCCAAGTCATTGGTATTTCAGCAACTAAGATTATAGATAGCAGAATTAGCGAGCCATAGGTCATACCATAACCTGTACTAGTAAATGGATTGATGCCATTTTTGGTGTGCCGCACGGTGATCATATTACCCAAAGAAAAGCCAAGCGTTCCCAGCGCAGAAAGTCCTATGCCCAATAACAGATCACTTGACGCAGAGGCTTTGCTTAGCTCTTGCCAGAACAATAGCACCAGCCCTATCACCCCAAGCACTCCTGCGCCGTAAACCGATTGACTGGGTTTTACACCCCAAAATATTCGGTTGTTAATAGCGTTGTAGAAAATGGCGGTTGAGAAAACAATCGAAAGCAACCCACTTGCCATGTATTTTGATGCGATATAAAAACAAATGAAGTTGAAGCAAAAGAGACAACAGCCTTGCAGCAAAAACCATAAATGATCGCTGCGGCGCGTTTTTTGTAACTGGCCCGTTAGGTAGAGCACTGGCAAAAATAGCAAGCTTGCCAATGCAAAGCGGTAGAAAACGGATACCACACTATCAACCGCACCACCTTGCAGCGTTATCGCAATCCAAGAAGTTCCCCAAGCCAGTACTGTAACGATGTATAAAAAGAGGGTCATTGTTGCTACTCATTTACGTGAAGCCGTAGTGTAGAGTAGCAACAGTGTCATGGCGACTGGACTTACAAACTTTTCAAAAATGCTAGCAGCTTATTCTTATCCGACGCTGACAATGCCTCATACGCCTCCTTCGCTTTAAGCCCTTCACCGCCATGCCAGCGGATCGCTTCATCAATGGTGCGTGCACGGCCATCATGTAAATAGCCAATCCGATTCACATCATCAGCCTCTCTAGCCAGTGACACTGTGTCATTACCTTTGGCATCACCTAGCATAACGCTACGCGCATGCCCTAACCCCCAAAGCGGGGCTGTTCGCCACTCGGCACCGGCGGCATTGCCTTCGCCTAAGCTATCAGCGAGTCCTTCCCCCATATCATGCAGCAATAGGTCAGTGTAAGGTTGAATCGTCTGGCTTCGTAGTTCTGCTAGTGGGTGGTATTGGCTGGTGGTCATACTGGCGCGGTGGCAGCTGCCACACCCAATAGTATTGAAAATCATTTCACCAGCAGTGTCCGCATAATCGCGTCGTGCGCCAACACCCAGTAGGCTAATGTACTTCACCAAATCATCCAGCTCACTGTCTGCAAGCTCTTTACCAGTATTACCACAATTGACCTGCTCACTCCCGCAGTCTGGATTTGGCAGCAGGCTTGTCATCACTCCCATATCCGTATTTAGCGCGCTTGCGACGTGATGTTTGGTGCTAAAAGTTGCAGCTTTATAACCAAAGCGTCCTAGGCGGGTCTCATTGGATACCGGATCTTTTGTCAGCGCAGCACGCCCAGAAATCCCGTTGTTGTCACTATCTTCTGGGTCAGCCCATTCTAAAATTGTAGATTCTTCAATGGCCTCTAATAGCCCGATACCCACCAGTTGTGGAGCAATACGCGCAGAGAACGCTGCTGGCGCACTTTTGCTAAAGACATAATTTGGCGACCGTAAGCCATTAGCCTGTATCGTCCAATCACCCAGTGTGACATCACCTTCTGACTCACCAGCACCATTATGATCGGGCTGTAATACTTTACCAATTTTTGGATCAGCATTACCTGAAGCGTCGCCAACCTTGAACACCCATTTATCAAGCGATGCGCCTACATCAGCCACCAACGCCCGTCCATTGCGCACATGGCATGCTGCACAAGAGTCATTGATGTAATGATCACCTGCTTTGCCAATCTGATCAGTCCAAATAGGATTGTCAGAGCGCTCGTCGTGGCTACCATCTTCAAAATTAGTATGATGAACGCGACGCCCTCTTACAAATGGCTGAGCATTTCGATGGCTCAAATTCGTTGCCATTTGCATAAAGCGGCCCGCAGGCTCATTAGTGTAGTTATAACCTAAGGTTGTATCGCCACCCAGCAAGCCTTTTGCAGGAATAGGCGTACCATCGTTTGAGCCGCCCGCTTTGTTTACACCACGCTGCCATTCAAACGGCTTTAGTCCTGATTCGCCAATTTTATAAACAAAGCTCGTCCCGTAATAGTTCAAGCGTGATCCAGCCGGTGGCGACAGCAAAAACTGACTCACCTCGAACTCCATGTTTGTTCCCACTGTTAAGTTTGTTTGAAACTGCCCACCATTTTGCCACTGATTAACAATATCCAAGGTGTACATATGTTGAATACCGTCGTTACTCACTTTGTTAAAGTCGTTATCCCAAGTACCCTTACCCACATAAACAACGCCGGTTTCATTTGGATTAACTTTTTGCTCTTCTTTTTGGGGGTTAAAATGGAATTGCGCTGAGGTGGTTTGCCCCCAGAACCAAACTCTAAATTCGCGAGCACCAAGTTTTGCTTCTGTAATAAATGTGGCTTTGATGCGACTCTCGCCGTTGGGTACAAAGTCCTCTAGCTGGATTCTAGCCGTTCGATACTCCCAATAATGGGCAAGGTAGTGATCATAATGATCTTGGGCACCTCTGTCTTTGGCATGACGGTCTCGCCCTCGGTCACCAATGCGCGTTACGACAACGCCATCTTCGCGTACATAAGAGGCAATGGGTTCCAGTTCAGTGCTGCTGCCATACAAAGGCTTAATGTCCGCCGTACTCAGTGCTGCTTGGCTTGCGCTGCTGCCCGTACCTGTAGTGCCAGTATTACTGCCCGCTCCATTATTAGTGTTAGAACCTGTGCTGCTGTTCCCAGTAGCGCCAGTGCCGCTCGTTGAACCTGTTCCGGCCGTTGCGTTATTTACCGCTTCATTATCGGTTGATGAACCGCCGCCACAGGAGATGAGCATCATCAGTGTGAATGTGATAACAGGTAGTTGACGAAATGAAAGCATAGACTGATCCCCTAGTTTGAGCCATCACTGTATCATCAAAATCATCTGCTATATAGCACATTATCAAGCAACGGCTGACCCTGCTCAGGATCAGGGTCAGTCGCGACTTCCAGCAGGCAATTACAATCCAGCACCTAATGGAACTAGTTGATCACCATTCGGGTCAGGGTCGTCTGCACCTTCTAATAACCAAGGTGTTAAACAAGCCTTATCCTTCGTACATGGGTCGGTTAGGGATTTCAAAAAGTTAACCAAATCGGTTACATCTGAATCCGTCAAACTCTGCTCACTCAGTGCAAAATTGCCATGATCCAATGCTTTTTGCGTATTGCTTTGCAGCTTATCAAGGTGTTGGATACCCGCTTGGCTTAGCTTGCCTTGGTCATAGTTGGTCAAGGCGCTCTGCGGCTGTAAATGATGTCTAACAACGTCTTCCAATGAGGTGTGCGCACCTGCATGCCCCCAAGGGCCAGTCATTTCAACATTCAACAGGCTTGGGGTACGAAACGCAAATTTATCCATATCTAACTGAGTTTCACGAAAGCGTCCAAAGTCTTCCTCTTTATCAGCACCATCACCGTCGCCTTTACCACGTCCTATCTGTGGCATTGCAATATTATGAAAGCCTTCATCAGTAAAGAAATCACCGGAGTGGCAGCTGGCACAATCGGCACCACCTTGCTGCTTAGCGTTCATAAAGAGTAAAGCGCCATTTTTAGCGGATGCTGACAGTGCACTCGTATCACCCTGGACATATTTTTGCCAAGGTGATGTCGTAAACCGCTGTGAACGTTGGTACTCACCAATCGCAAATGAGATATTCTGCATCGTAATCAGTGTTTCGGCAGAAGCATCGGGCTGTGCGAAGGCGACCCGAAACTTGTCTAGCCAGTAGGCATTACTAGCCCCTAATGGATCATTGGCGTGTCCATCACCATAGCCACCTAGGCGCTGCGCAATGAAGTCACGAATTTGTTGATTGTCTTTGGTGTTATGTGCAAATCCCTTCATTTCTTCTTTTGATGTCACTGGGAATCTGGCTTGCGCTTGCACTAAATTGTTTCCTGCACTTGGATCACCCGTGCCAAATGCAGCATCTGGGGTGCGGATGGTATCGTCAGCATTTTTTTCGACTCGGCCATCATGAAATAATATATTATTCCAAAATGCCACATTAAATGTGGTGGGGGCATTACGCGGCACCGTTGGCCCGCCATCAAAACCCTCCCCATCGGCTCGGTGTGCCCGACCTGGCCCAAGCAAATCCGTTTCAACAGCCTCAGTACCAATTGGCAAACTGAGATTATCACCACCACCAAGCTGCGGATGGTGGCAAGTAACACAGGCCGCATCACGGTTTCCACTTAGCGATTTTGAAAAGAACAACCGCTTACCTAATTGTGCAACAGGGTCATTAATACTTGGCACAATAGACGATGCAACCGGAGTTCCTGTCAAACCTCGACTATTGATAAGGGAGGATAGCTGATCATCCTTTGTTTTCTGACCTTGTGGCGGATCAGCATTATTGCCGCCGCCGTCTCCACATCCTGCCAACGATGCAAATACTATGCACACTGACAGTTTTTTTAAAACATCCATGTTTATACGCTCCTGTGATTATCGATTATTAATGAATGCTTGAGGGTTAATCAAAGCACCTTAAACAGCCTATTTGAACGCTAATTCAAAGCGGCTTTCTTTAATCATAGTCGCTATTTTATAAATAATTATTACTTTTAAGTTAATGCTTATTGAATTTTATTGCCATTTAATTATCTTTTAAGTCTTATTTTTAACCATAAAATATTAGCAATCTATCAATCCTTAGTACACGCTTGGGAAAGACAGCGGCACAATAATTATCAGCACATCGTCTTTTATTAGGCATCGACAGAAACCGCCTGTGACGCCGCCGGCCGCACAATCCCCTGCAACGTCGAAAACGGCAAATCCTTAGCCAGCAGCAAAAACTCCTTCATATAATTAGCCTCCAAACTCTCCTCCCGAACCGCAGCATAGAGCGTATTAAACACACCCTCACCCAATGAACGCGCCACCACATAATTATGCTTGGTATGTTCCTCAGCCGCCCAATTCGGTAACGTACACAAGCCCCGCCCACTGGCTACCAACGCCACCATCATGACTGTCAGTTCCACATTGCGTAGGTGTGCAGGCTCAACATCTGCTGGGTGTAAAAACAAACGGAAAATATCCAATTTGCGTTGCGGTACAGGGTAAATAATCAACGTTTGATCTTTCAGCATACCCGCTTCAATAATTTCCACCTCAGCCAATGGATGATCCTGCGGCAAAATCAACATGGCTTCGTACTGAAACAACGGGATATAGCTAATCCCATTCAATGGCTCAGGGTCAGCTGTGACCACGCAGTCCAAATCACCCTCCATTAACCCGGTCAAACCATCAAAGCTAAAGCCGCTGGATATATCCAGCTCCACCCCCGGAAATTGGCGGCGAAATTTATCCAATGTTGGCAATATCCATTGGTAGCAA
>JBMZDT010000147.1:0-5731 GCA_049614505.1 Leucothrix sp. | reverse complement strand
TGGTGCGATTGCAGAGCACGGAGCACAGTTTGTCACTGCTAGATCATCACGTTTCAAAGCACTCATCAATGAATGGTTGGAGGCAGGCATTGTGACTGAGTGGTGGCGTGGTGAGAATGAGGATGGCACAGCAGGTTATCCTCGCTACCGCGGTGTACCGACTATGAGTGCGATGGCCAAACAGCTGGCTAAAGAGCTAAATATTCGCTCAGCGACAAAAGCCATTTCTGTGACACAGCAGGATGGTGGTTGGTTAACGTTGTTAGAGGCAGGTGATGCTATCTTCAGTCAGCAGCTTATTATCACTGCCCCAGCCCCCCAAACGGTTGACTTATTAAATGCGGGTGGTGTAGCCATTAGCGCAGCGCACTTGCAACAGCTGACTGATATTGAGTATGAACCCTGTATTGCGGTGATGGCTCGACTCAGTAATGCCACAGAAATACCCCAAAATGGGGCGTTGCCAATTAGTCACGGTCCAATTGCGTGGATTGCGGATAATGAAGCAAAAGGCGTCTCAGAAAAACCATCGGTGACGCTTCACGCTAGCGCTGATTACAGTCGTGAAAATTGGCATAGGGATCGGCAAACCGTCGGACAGGAAATGTTGAGTATTGCCGAACAGCTATTAGGGGCAAGTGTGCTGGAGTTTCAGGTGCATGGGTGGTTATATAGTAAGCCTGTGACGACTGAAACGTCACCTTGTTTGGTGGTGAGTGACGAGCCGTTAATGGTATTGGCTGGAGATGCGTTTGGTGGGCCTAAGATTGAAGGCGCAGTCTTATCGGGCTGGGCTGCGGCGGAAGTTGCCGTTAATTAGCTCATCTAAGCTATTTTTATTCATCGATTCAGCATCTAGGTAAGTTAAGATCGCGTAAGATAGTTTACTTACACAACTGCTTAACTGTTGGTCTAAATTATGAATAAAAAAATTATCCTAATCGGTGTTATCGCCGCCTTATTTATTGCTTTTTTTGCATTCGACTTGCAGCAATATTTCTCTCTAGAATTTATTAAGGCGAAGCAGCAAGCGTTTAATGATTATTACCAGCAAAACATGGTATTCACGATACTCATGTTTTTTGTGGTCTATGTCATTATGGCCGCGCTATCTTTGCCCGGCGCTGCCATTATGACGGTTCTAGCAGGTGCTTTGTTCGGTTTGATTACGGGCGTGATTATCGTCTCATTCGCTAGCACATTGGGCGCGACGTTGGCTTTTTTAGTGGCTAGATACCTATTTCGCGACACTTTGGAAGCCCGTTATGCTGACAAACTACAGTTGATTAATGAAGGGGTAGAAAAAGAAGGTCCGTTGTATTTATTTGCAATGCGCTTAGTGCCTTTGTTCCCTTTCTTCTTGGTGAATATTCTCATGGGGTTTACCAAGCTCAAAACAGCAACATTTGCGTGGGTGAGTCAAATTGGGATGTTGGCTGGCACAGCTGTTTACGTTTATGCAGGTACCCAGCTTGCTCAGATTGATTCTTTATCCAGTATCCTTTCCCCCGGTCTACTAATTGCATTTGCCTTACTTGGAGTATTTCCTGTGATTGCTAAAAAAATTATGAATAAAATTCGCGCGAGCAAGGTTTTCTCGGCTTACGATCAACCTGACAGTTATGATTATAATTTATTAGTCATTGGAGCAGGCTCTGGTGGTTTGGTGTCGGCGTATATTGCGGCAGCAGTTAAAGCAAAGGTCGGCCTTATTGAAAAGCATAAAATGGGCGGAGACTGCTTGAATACAGGATGCGTGCCTAGTAAAGCCCTCATTCGTACAGCAAAAGCGGTTCATGAAGCCCAGCATGCAGAGAAATATGGTCTGGATAATATGCAGCCCACATTTGATTTTAAAACAGTGATGCAGCGTGTACATGGCATCATCAAGGCCATTGAGCCTCATGACTCTATCGAGCGTTATACTGAACTTGGCGTTGAGGTAATCACGGGTGAAGCGAAGATTTTGGATCCTTTCCGGATTGAGGTAAATGATAAGGTACTAACGACCAAAAATATTATTATCGCCACGGGTGCGTCGCCACTTGTGCCACCTATTAAAGGGGTCGATTCAGTTGATTATTTGACCAGTGACAACTTGTGGGAAATTGAAGAGCAGCCAGAACGTTTGGTGGTGTTAGGTGGTGGGCCAATTGGTAGTGAGTTAGCACAGGCATTTAACCGTTTAGGGACAAAGGTAACGGTAGTGGAGCGATCACCAACGATTATGGTTCGTGAAGATGAAGAGGTGGCACAGTTAATGCAGTCTCGCTTTATCGAGGAAGGTATAGAGGTTTTGGCGTCACACAATGCTAATGAGTTTATTCAAGAAGATGGGCAGAATTACCTCATTTGCGAGCACGATGGCGAAGAGAAAAAAGTACCTTTCGATCGTGTGCTGCTTGCTTTAGGGCGTCGAGCGAACATCACTGGGTTTGGTTTGGAAGAACTGGGGGTTGAGATCACTGGTCGTGGCACGATTGAAACCGATGGCTTTTTAACAACTAATTTCCCTAACATTTATGCCGTTGGCGATGTCGCTGGGCCTTATCAATTTACTCATACTGCTGCACATCAAGCGTGGTATGCGAGCGTAAATGCGCTGTTTGGTGCATTTAAGCGCTTTAAAGTGGATTATCGTGTGATCCCATGGGCGACATTTACTGATCCTGAAGTAGCGCGTGTTGGAATTAACGAGAAAGAAGCCAAAGAAAAAGGCATTGCTTATGAGGTAACAACTTACGGCATTGATGATTTGGATCGTGCTATTGCCGATAGCAGTAATGAAGGCTCTGTAAAAATCCTAACCGTACCTGGCAAGGATAAAATCCTTGGTGTAACGATTGTAGGTAAGGGGGCAGGGGATTTGATTCCTGAATTTATCTTAGCCATGAAATATAATATTGGCCTGAATAAGATCTTGGGTACCATCCACATCTACCCAACAATGTCTGAGTCAAATAAGTATGCAGCGGGCAATTGGAAGAAAGCACATGCCCCAGAAAAGCTACTCTCCTACGTTGAGAAGTTCCACACTTGGCGCAGAAGCTAAAGGTAGCCTAGCTAGCAGCATCATTCCCTGCTTCACTTGAAGCGGGGTTTTCTGTTTCTTTCGCTGGCTTTTTTGGTGCGGGCGAACTCTCTTTAGTTTTTGGATTTTCAGAAGAAGGGGGCATTGGTTTTTTTGGGATAGCGTTTGGTGTTCCTTCTTGCTTAGCAGCCGATGCTGGCGCTTCTTTTTTATCAGCCAAGCAGTCGCGGTCTACAATTGCTTGAATGCGATCCTTTCTGGATTGTTGTTTTTCGGTCAGGCCTGTCAGGCTTTTTTGCCAATATTCACAGGCCGTGTCTTTTTTGTTCCAAGCGGTATAAAGGAAGCCAAGGTTGGTGTACTGTGAGGTGAGTGCTGATTTGTTCTCAACCGCTTCATAAAGAGCGATGGCTTTCAAGTGCAGCGTTTCACTGGCTTCAAACTGCTTTTTGCTGCGAGCAAGTATGGCTAAATTACTGTACTGGTCAGCGGTGCCACGAGGGTTTTCAGCTGCTTGAAACAGTGCGAGTGATTGATCGAAATATTCCTCTGCTTTCTCAAGTTCATTTTTTTGTTGGGCTAATATCCCCATATTGCTGTAAAGCCCCGCACTAAAGCGTTGATTGGGCTGTGCTTTGTTTAGTTCAAGGGCTTTTTCATATTCAGCTAACGCCAGCTCTGTTTGTTGCTTAGTTTGATACAAGCTACCCAAGGCAGAGTGGATTTCAATTTGCTTGGCATATTGCTTGGCGTTCTCATAAGTGCTCAGCGCTGCTTGATAGTAACGTTCTGCTTCCTCAAAACTGCCTTGATTGCGGTATAGGCTAGCAAGGTTTTCACTATTTGATGCGATACCCCCTTCATTTTTTAGTTCTGTATTGATGCTCAATGCTAATTCAAACGATTGAATAGCTTCATCAAATTTTTTCTGGGACTGATAGAGCAGCCCAAAATTGGCAAGGGAAACAGCTTCGGTGCGGCTTTCAGTATTAGACAGTCGGGTAACGTTTTTATACGCGATTTCTGCTTTATCGTAGTCACCACGTTGCCTTTCAAGATGCCCAATGCGGTTCCAAGCGTTGATGTTATCAGGATCTAACGTAACCGATTTTTGGTAGGCGCTAACAGCCGTTTCATCAGACTTAAGGTTTTCAATATTGCCAATATCTACCCACAGCTTAGCAGCATTGCGTTTGTTTTGAGTACTCAACGCTAAGTCTTTGAGGGTATTAATCGCGTCAGGTAATTGGTCATCACCCAGCTGTTGCAATGCCAGCTTAGCGGTATCGTGCTGGCTGCTTTTTAAATTGCTTAGGGTATTTGTCAGTGCCTGAATATCTTCTTTACGGCCGCTGTCATTGCTTGCAAGATAGTTAGCCGCTAGCTGTTCTACAATGGCATCAAGGCTTTTATCTGAAAAAGTAGCAACAGGAAGCTCTTTCGCAGGTTGCTGGGGTTTGATGAGTGTAGTTTGGGAGATTGTATACAGCACCGCTCCAACAGCTGCCAATAATATGATCACAGCAAAACTGACTAGCCATCCTTGACCTTGTTGTGCTGAGCTTAATTTCCTTTGCATTGATCTGTCCATGTCATGCGATTCAGATGCAATCTAGGCATCTGGTTTAGGATCTTCCTTTATCAAGGTTCGTTTTTTCTTGTCTTTGTAGCGTATAACAACCCTTGGTTCTTTACTGGGTTTATTTTCTGCAATTGCTTTATCCCACTCACTATTGGACATCTGTGCGGGCTGATTGTTCTTAGTACCTACAGTACTCACACCAAAATCATTGCGTTTTCGCTGGGCTCCACCATTTAAACGACCGTAGGGGCCTTTGCGTTGACGCCTATTGTCTTTATCGTCGCTTGCTGACGCTTTAGTAATGGTTGTTTTCTTGCGGGATGTTTTTGTTATTTTTGCTTTGCCTGTTGCTGGTGCTTTTTTTGCGGCGGGTTTGGATGCACCGCGCCCTTTATTTTGCTTGCCCTGCTGACTGGCTGTCTTTTTTGATGAATTGGCCTTATTGGTGCGATTATTAGTCTGCCTTCTAGGCTTAGTCGCCTGAGTGCTAATAAATGGATTGAGCGGCTCAAGTCCAGGTGCTGTTTTTTGAGCAATTGGTGAGCCCATTTCCTTTTCAACACGCCGTAGCGCATCGTAATCATTGCCATCAGCCAAGATCGACATAGCAGCGTCACGATCAATATCGTGCTTAGTCAATCGATTGCGATAATTATCGAGCTTATAAGGCAGATCAAAATGCAGTATGTTGGTATCGCAGCCTTGCGGTAATTTCACTGGCTTCTGATCAGAAACAATTAGGGTTGGGGTATCTGACGCCGATATTTGCTGAGCCTTTAGCTCATGCGCTAAATCAACAACATGTCCATGATTGGATAAATTTTCTTGTAAGGCCTTGGCCGTTTTGGTGGTGGAGGTATAAATAACCGTTGGCTCGCCTGCAAACTCATCTAAAAAGTGATCCATGAGTGCAATCTTATGAGTATAGTCATCCGCGACATAAACATGCTGCTCATGCGTAGGAAAGATAGGCGATGCTTTCTTTTCTTTAGGTGCGCTGGGACTGGCTACTTTAACCACTTGATTTTCATTCACCACTTCAAGCTCTTCGCCTTCATCATCGAGGCTTTCTAGTTCTGTTGCACCAGGGAATAACTTCTTGACTAGTCGGGTAACCG
>JBMZDT010000146.1:0-5735 GCA_049614505.1 Leucothrix sp. | reverse complement strand
TCCTTGGCTTTGCGGGTGCTTTAGGTGTTGTAGAAGCATCACTAGAAGCCGCTGTGGGCTCTTGCTTGCTGTGCTCACCTGCATTGGCTTTACTTGTTGCATCATCGGACACCTTGTTAGTAGTCGGTGCTTCGTCTAAGGTTGTTTTATTTTCCTTATCAGCGGATTTCTTAGGGCTGCTCTTTCTGGTTGTTGATCTGCCTGTCGATGTTTTGGTTGGCTTCTCAGTACTCGTTTTAGCAGTTTCTGGCTTCTTGGGTTCACCATTAGCCGCAACTGAATCTGCTGTGGTTTCTACAGTATCCACTGCGTTTACATTGCTTTTGTTTTGCCTTGTCTCAGCAGCCTCAGCAATGCTCTCTACTTGCTCCTGTTTATCTTTCTTAGCTTTGGTAGGTTGTTGTTTAGGCGGTGCCGTATCTATTTCCACTTCTTTAGGCTTTGCCTTTGACTTAGTTGACCTAGTTTTTTTCGGTTCGGCCGCTTGAGTGGGGTTAATAGCATCTTTAGTTTCAGTTGGCTGAGGCTTAGTTGTATCTACTGTGGCTTCTGTAACGTGAGTCTTACTACCCGTTGCTTTTGCCTCAGTGTTTTGAGACTTTGCAAACGCAGCCGCAGCATTATCAAATGTCGCTTCAAACTTTACGTCGTTAACAGCCTGCTCCAATGGATCTGCAGCCAGTTTTGCATTTTCATCAACTTTCGCTTTAGGATTAGCTCTAGGCTTTCTGGTGCGAGGTTTTTTCGCAGCAGGCTTTTCCTGCTCGGTGCCAGTTAATACCTGTTCAGAGTCTTTAGCCGTCTCTTTGGCAACTGCTTTTACGCCATCAACATCTGTACCCGTAGTTTCAGTAGCAGGCTTTTGGTCAGGTTTGGATTGAGCTTTCTTATCACTTGAGTTAGCCGCATCTGTTTGCTGCGTGTCTTTTACCTTAGGGGCAGGGGCTGTTGCGCTAACTTGTTGATCGTCAGATACAACCACAGCACTATCATCGACTTTTTTAGCATCCTTAGCTTTTGCAGGTGCACGGCGTTTACGCGGATTTTTAGGTTTAGCTGGTGCATTATCATTCGCTAATGGAATATTGATTTCCAATGGTGTTTGCGCTTGATCTAGTGCAACGGTTGCCTCAGCTTTGGCTTCGCGAGGTTTTTGACTGCGGTTATTTGTGCGCTTGTCGTTACCATTCTTGGTGCGAGCATTATTCGTTTTTACATCCGCAGTATCCTGCTGCTTGTTGTTTTTTGCTTTGTTTGTATTGGTGCTTTTGTTCTGCTGATTCGGTTTATTAGCTGCATTTTGCTGCTTATTGGCAGGCCCTTTTTTAGCTTGCTGCTTGTTTTGGTTAGGGTGTTGCTTTTTACCCTGAGTATTGTTCGATTTAGGTTGCTGGTTACGATTGTTATTAGCGTTTCTTTGATTAGGTTTAGCACTACGACGCTTATCAGGATGTTTGCGTGCAGGCCGCTCCTTTTTGACCTCAGGTTCTTTGCTGCTGCCAAATAAAGAGCCCATCAGGCGGGCAATAAACCCTTTTTTAACCGCCACTGGGGCAGGTGTTGCTGGGCGTACCTGAGACACGATAGGCTGCGCGGCTGGTTGTACGTTAGGCTCATCATGAGCTGATGACTGCTCGACAGATTGTTGCTGTGTGACTCGCTTGTAAGTCTTGGGTAAACCTTCAGCATCGTCTTCTTTAAGTCGCGTAATGTCGTAATGAGGTGTATCCAAATTATGATTGGGTAATATGGTCAAACGAATGTCATGACGTTCTTGGATATCACTGAGCGGTTTACGTTTTTCATTTAACAAGAAAGTCGCTACAGCCACAGGCGTTTCTGCAACGACTTCAACGGTTCCTTCTTTCATTGCCTCTTCTTCCATTAAACGCATAATGGAAAGCGCTAAGGACTCCACGCCACGAATGGTGCCTTCACCACTACAGCGTGGGCAAACAATTTGACTGGATTCCCCTAGAGAAGGGCGCAACCGCTGGCGTGACATCTCTAACAAGCCAAAACGTGAGATACGTCCCACTTGAACGCGTGCACGATCCATCTTCAATGCATCACGCAGGCGTTTTTCAACCTCACGCTGGTTGCGGTTAGGCAGCATGTCAATGAAATCAATAACAACCAAGCCACCTAAATCGCGCAATCTTAGCTGACGTGCAACTTCATCAGCTGCCTCAAGATTGGTGTTAAGCGCTGTTTCTTCAATGCCTTGCCCACGAGTCGCACGCGCAGAGTTCACATCAATAGAAATAAGCGCTTCCGTGTGATCCATCACAATCGCACCACCCGAAGGCAGATTGACTTGGCGATGAAACGCAGAATCAATTTGGTTTTCTACCTGATAGCGGCTGAATAGCGGCACAGTGTCCGTGTAGTGCTTTAGCTTTCTGAGGTTATGAGGCATTACCGCAGACATAAAATCATGTGCTTGCTGATAAACGCGCTTATTATCAATTAAAATCTCACCAATATCGTTACGGAAATAATCCCGTAACGCACGGATAATGACGTTGCTTTCCTGGTAAAGCAGTACAGGAGCAGGGTGGTTATCATTTGCCTCAGAGATAGCGGTCCATAAAGTTTTGAGATATTCCATATCCCAGGTCAGCTCTTCTAGATCTCTCCCAACACCGGCTGTGCGTACGATAGCGCCCATGCCATCGGGGATATCTAGCTGTGATAATATGTCACGGATTTTATGACGATCTTCACCTTCAATTCGTCGTGAAACGCCACCCGCTCTTGGATTAGTTGGCATTAAAACCAGATAGCGACCGGCAAGGCTGATGTGCGTGGTCAGTGCAGCACCTTTGTTGCCGCGTTCTTCCTTATCAACTTGAACTAAGAGTTCTTGGCCTTCTTTAAGCACCGAACGGATATTCGGCCGCCCTTCGATTTTTTGACCATTGGTATTCCAGTAGTCTTTTGAGATCTCTTTGAAAGGTAGGAAACCATGACGCTCTGCACCATAGTTGACAAAAGCGGCTTCTAAGCTAGGCTCTAAGCGCGTGATAACACCTTTGTATATATTGGATTTTTTTTGCGCTCTGTTGGGATGTTCGATATCAAGGTCATACAAGTACTGCCCATCTATCATGGCCACGCGAATCTCTTCAGATTGAGTCGCGTTAATTGCTATTCTTTTCATTAAATTAGTTGCTTCCTGTTAAGTAAATAACAGTCCACTAAGCCAATTGTGTATTAGTTTTTCACAAAACACTCTTACCACCTGTTTGTTGTTATAACCAGGGGGCATTGCAACACGTATTTTTTTCCTATCAGGCTCCAATTAGTGGAGCAATCCTTATGTTCAGGTTGTACTGAGTTAAGATACCGCACGTAAGCGATACTAGAATAATAATTTTACGACCGCTGAAGTGCTATCACATCTCACGGTACTGGCATAGGAACTGTCTTAAACTACCCCGTGGGTAGGTTGTTTCCTGCAATGTTGCTTGTTTGACTGCTTGTCCAAGCAACAAAAATGACCTTGTTAATTAAAACAGAGGCCTAGTGTAAGCTTTTGTGGAAAAGTTGATGAAATATGGACAGATAAGAGCCCTGTTTGTGAAACTTCCCCAAGTTATCGTATTTATTAGATACAACTTAAATATAACAATATTGTTACATAGCGGCAATAATTAAATGTCTGAATTCAAACATTTTTCGTGGGGAAATAGACCTTCAATCAGTGTTATGATGCGCTCATGTCTGATGTCAATCACAATCAAGTCCGCTTTATCTCCGTCACCCCTGAAAATGCAGGGCAGCGTATCGATAATTTCCTCATGAAGGAGTATAAATTCCTCCCAAAAACAGCGATTTATAAATTGCTCAGGAAAGGGGAGATTCGAGTCGATAAAAAACGAATTAAACCTGTCAAAAAATTGGCAATAGGGGAGGTGATACGTGTTGCACCGATCCGGCAGGCACCAGAGACCGTTGAGCCTAAAAAAGCAGGGCAGCACTTATTGGATTCGATGATGCAATCGATTGTGCTTGAAGATGATGATGTGATCGTTATAAACAAGCCCTCTGGCATTGCGGTACATGGCGGTACAGATAATGAACATGGTGTGATCGAAACCTTCCGCCAACTCAGGCCTGAATTGACCTTTTTGGAACTGGCGCACCGTATTGATAAAGAAACCAGTGGCTTGTTACTACTGGCTAAGAACCGAATCACTCTGCTGGATTTACATGAGTTGTTCAAACAAGGCGAAATAAACAAATGCTATCAAACACTGGTGCTTGGAAAATGGCACGGTGGAGAGCGAAGTGTTGAGAATTACCTATCCCGTAGCAAAAGCGGCCTACAAAACATGCAGGTGACTGCTAGTGGAGAAGGGAAACGCTCTGAAAGTGTGTTTACTCCATTGCAGCAGTTTTCAGAACAGAGCTTACTGAGTGTACGTTTGCTAACAGGGCGTATGCACCAGATTAGAACCCAGCTAGCCGCTTTATCGTTGCCCATTGCAGGTGACAGCAAATACGGTAACTTTGCTGAGAACCGAAACTTTAGCCGCAGAACAGGGCTCAAACGTCTGTTTTTACATGCCTATCGAGTAGATTTTAAATTGCCACACAGTGGTCAAGTTTATACTCTAGAAATTGACCTGGCAGGGGACTTAAAGAACGTTTTGAAGCAACTTTAACTAACTGATTAATAATCTAATTTTACAGGATAATTATGAATATTGATTCTGAGAATCAACAGGCGATTGACGCATTAAAAGAGGTAGCACTCGCAGGCGTACAAGAACAAAAACGTGCACGTCGCTGGGGCATTTTTTTCAAGCTAGGTTTTTTATTAGTCGGCATTATCTCTTTATTAATGCTAGGTGGGTTACTGGGTAATGTAGCGCAAATGGCAAATCCAGGGCTGGCTGCGGTTGCTAGTGGAAAAAGCTATGCAGCGATGGTGAGTGTCAGTGGCACGATCTTAGATGGTGAGTCTGCCAGTGCTAATAATCTGATTCCGGCCTTACAAAAAGCCTTTGAAGATAAGAATTCTAAAGGGGTGATTTTACGCTGCAATAGTCCTGGCGGAAGTCCAGTTCAGTCAAACCATGTATTTACAGAGATTATGCGATTACGAGGTTTGTATCCTAAAAAACCTGTTTTGGCAGTCGCTGAAGATATTTGTGCATCGGGTGGTTATTACATCGTTGCAGCAGCTCAGAAAATTTATGCAGATAAGTCCAGTTTAGTTGGCTCTATTGGTGTCAGAATGGATAGCTTTGGTTTCGTTGAAATTATGAATAAATTAGGCGTTGAAAGCCGCCAAATCACTGCTGGGAAGAACAAAGCGCTGCTAGATCCATTCAAGCCACAACAAGCAGAAGATGTGGTGTATTTGGAAAAGTTGTTGGAGAACACACACAAACATTTCATTGCAGCAGTAAAATCTGGTCGTGGTGAACGCATTGATGCCGAAGCAAATCCTGATTTGTTTACGGGGCTGTTTTGGAGTGGTGATCAAGCTAAGGGGTTAGGGCTTGTTGATGGCTTTGGATCAGTTCGCAGTGTCGCTCGGGATGAGTTAGATGTTGAGACCATTGTGGATTTCACACAGCAGGCAGATATTTTTGAGCGTGTGTCGAAACGCTTAGGGTCAGCGTTGCGATCACGTGTCAGTGAGTTTGAAGGTATGGTGCTGAGGTAGATTGGTTTACGGCAAATGAAATTGAATTTACTTCGCCGACTCGTCTTTAAGTTTG
>JBMZDT010000145.1:0-5764 GCA_049614505.1 Leucothrix sp. | reverse complement strand
GGCGTAACCCACAAAACTTTGGCCGTATGCTCCTATCTTACTAACCAAATCGTCAGTGCACCCTTAGCACGGTGCACTGACGCTCACTTGAAATCACACACCTAGCCCTTGATAATAGGCGTACTTTTAAAATGACAGGCCTAATACTTTGCTACGTCTACTGAAATTCGTTTTATTACTCATTTTGTTTATCAGTTTAACCTTAGCAGGCTATTACGCTTACAAGCGCTTCTTTAAACCCAATCTAATTCCTCACAATCCACCTTCTACACAGCAATTAAATGATTTACTAAAAACCAAACGGCATACCCGCTATCTGTTGGGTAGCAACACCAATGAAATCAGAGAAGATAATGCCAGCATACCCTTCATTGACCTCTTTAAGTCCTCTATCCCATTTGCTGACACCAACCCATGGCTTAGTAGCGCTGGCATTGAATATGACAACAATGGCTGGCCTATTGCTTTAAACGGTGGTGTTGCTGGCACAAAGTTTCTTAACCGACTGCCTAAAGGCACCACCCCTGATGGACGCTATACCGTCTTGTATGAGGGCCAAGGTGAATTACGGTACGGGAATGATGCCAAACTAATAAACAGCACGCCAAACCGAGACATCATTGAAGTACAAGCGGGTAGTGACGAGGTACTCAATGCCTCCCTAGTAATCAGCAAAACGAATTCGGCCAATCCTATTCGTAATATCAGAGTGCTTTTACCTGGGGGTATTTGTCAGGGCAATCCTTATCAGCGAGTAAACCGGGCTGCTGACTGTCAAAGTGGCGCTTATTTGTCATTTGAAAAGCACTACCAAACACTTGTCTTCAACCCTGCTTATTTAAACTTTATGAAAGATTTTCGCCTGATTCGTTTTATGAACATGTCAGGTATGACTCGCAACCCTATCCAGCACTGGCATGAGCGAAACACCTTGTCAAAAGCCACATGGGGTGGCAAAGAGGGCTATCGTGGTGCACCTATTGAAGTTATGGTTAAGCTTGCAAACACCTTGCAGGCAGACGCTTGGTTTTCCATGCCTTATCAAGCAACCGATGCGTATATCAAACAATTTGCAAGCTATGTGAACCAACATCTAAACCCTGATTTAAAGGTTTATATCGAGTACAGCAATGAAGCTTGGAATAATATTTTCATCCACCGCCGTCACACCATTGATCAAGGTATCGCACAAAAACTAGATACCGACCCACAAACAGCAGGGATCAAGTTTTACGCTCAGCGCAGCGTCGAAGTGTTTACTCTTTGGCAAAATGCGTTTGATAACAAAAGCCGACTCATCAGGACACTGGCTAGCTGGTCAGCGAACCCACAGCTAAGCAGCCAATTGCTATCTTACAATCAAACTCATGCGCAAACAGATGCGCTAGCCATTGCGCCCTACTTCTATGCCGACCTCAATTCATTAAGAAAAGCGCAATCGGTGGATGATGTCTTTTCAGCAATAGAATCGATATGGTCACGTTATGGTCTACCTGCCACCATCAAACAAATCAATGAACAATCAAAGCTGGCACAGGAATTTGGAGTCGAACTGGTCGCTTATGAAGGCGGACAGCATTTGGTTGACTGGGAAACTCGCACTGTCGATGCCCATCCTAACCCACTACTCTATGCGGCAAACAGAGATCCCCGCATGGGTAAGCTTTACACTGAGTATTTAAATGCTTGGAATAAAGCGGGCGGGAAAACCTTTGTGCACTTTAGCGCACCTCGAATATACAGTTGGTATGGTAGTTGGGGCGCTAAAGAATACATAACGCAGCCCAGAAACCAAGCACCTAAATATGATGCTTTATTACGCTTTATTGAGTGATTACCTCAACTCATCCAGCACTGTTTTAGTCTCAGGCCGCTTACCCCGCCAAATAAAAAAGGATTCAGCGGCCTGCTCAACCAGCATCCCTAGCCCATTACGTACCTTGTTCACACCATTGTCTTTGCACCATTGCTCAAATAGTGTGGGCGTTGCTGCATAACTCATATCATAAGCGACGCTGTCATCTGCAAAAATTGCTGAGGTAACAGGAGGTAGCTCACCACTAAAATTTGCTGGCGTAGCATTGATAACAACATCAAAAGGCTCTAGCGCCGATACATCTTGATAACTACTCGCGGTTATCTTGCCAAAACCACTAAACACATCAACCAGCTCTGTTGCACGCTGCACTGTTCGATTAGCAATGTGCACGCATGCAGGCAGCTTTTCTAATAATGGCTGCACCACGCCTTTCACTGCACCGCCTGCGCCTAGTATTAGGATTCGTTTAGCGTCAATTGCAACCTCCATATGCAGCGTCAAATCATTAACTAAACCAACTCCATCTGTAGTATCGCCTAATACCAAACCATCATCAGTAAATGTCAGCGTATTCACTGCACCTGCTAATGTAGCGCGAGGCGTCAAATGATCAGCAAGCTCCCAAGCCATTTCCTTAAATGGCATGGTTACATTAGCCCCGTTAGCACCTGCGGCTATAAACTCCCGAATGGCTGCTGAAAATGCTTCAGCACTTGGATCACATTCCAATAAGCCGTAGTTAATCGCATCATCACAATTTTTAGCAAATTTAGCATGAATCCACGGTGATTTACTGTGCGCAACAGGATGGCCAATTACGGCATATTGATCCATCATCAGGCTTTTAACCAACGCGCCACATCAATGGCAAAGTACGTCAAAATACCGTCAGCACCTGCACGTTTCATACTGATTAGGGCCTCTAAAACACACTCACGCTCGTTTAGCCAACCGTGATTGATAGCCGCTTTTAACATGGCATATTCACCACTCACCTGATAAACATAGGTCGGGGCTTTAAACTCATCTTTGACACGACGCACAATGTCTAAGTAGGGTAAACCGGGCTTGACCATCACCATATCAGCGCCCTCCTCTAAATCCATAGCCACTTCATACAGAGCCTCATCAGAGTTCGCTGGATCAATCTGATAGCTAAATTTATTGCCTCCTTTAATGTTGCCAGAGGAGCCAACCGCATCACGAAATGGCCCATAAAATGCAGAGGCATATTTGGCAGCATACGCCAAAATACGTGTATTGGTGTAACCTGCTTGCTCTAATGCTTCGCGAATCGAACCAATGCGACCATCCATCATATCTGAGGGAGCAACAACATCGGCACCAGCCTCAGCATGGGATAACGCTTGCTTGACCAAGGTTTCAACGGTTTCGTCATTAACGATATAACCACTGTCATCCATTAGGCCATCCTGACCATGGATAGTGTAAGGATCTAGTGCAACGTCGGTAATCACGCCAAGCGTTGGCTGTGCCTCTTTCAATGCACGTATACAACGCTGCACCAAGCCATTTGGGTTATAGGCCTCTTCTGCTTTTTCTGTTTTTCCTTCGCTAACCACTGGAAACAGTACGATGGCCGGTATTCCCAGAACCACTGCCTCGGCCGCAAGCTTAATCAAGAGATCGATACTAAGGCGCTCTACACCTGGCATTGAAGGTACAGGCTCACGCTGATTGGCGCCTTCCAACACAAAAACAGGCAGGATTAGATCATCTGCGGTTAGTGTGTTTTCACGCATTAACCTGCGAGAGAAATCATCTTTGCGCATACGACGCATGCGTGAATGGGGAAATCTTCCAGTGACTATGGACATAATAAGGCCTTGCTATACAACAACAGGCCTTGGATTAAGCCACAGCTTAACCCTTATGTCACTTGGAAAATTAATGCACTCATTGTGGTATTAGCCAGTGGCTCCAATAACTTTTGGCGGGTATGCTGAAGATGCTTTCTCATACAACGCTTTGTACTGATCACCCATCGCATCAAAAGAGAAATTTTCTTGCACATAAAGGCGTGCGCCATTACCAAGTTGCTCACGAAGCTCAGCAGACTCAATCAGCTGATTAGTATACTGAGCCAACTCAGCTGCATCATCACCAACAAAGCCACACTGTTCATGCTGAACCACCTCATCATTGCCAGGAATATTACTAACAACGGCCGGTATGCCAGCTGCTTGGGCTTCCAGCAATGCGAGCGATAAACCCTCATACAACGAGGTTTGCAGAAAGATATCTAACTTTGCGGTCTCTTGTATGGCGCTCTCCCGGTCAAGAAACCCTGTGATAATAACACCCGCCTCTCTCAGTGGAACTTCATCCTCAGGCTCTCCACCGCCAACCCAGATAAATTCAACATTAGCGTGCTTGGCTAATAATTGCTTAGCAATAGATGCAAAGACCCAAGGCGCCTTTTGGTTTGAGACGCGCCCTAAAACACCAATGCGAATTTTTTCTTCTGCAGGTTTTGGTTGTGAGTAATCCCTGATCTGAATCTGGCTGAGATCAATACCATTACTAATACAGCGTAGACGCTTGGGATTATTATTCGTTATTTCTTCTAGGATAATGTCATATTCGCGCTTTGAACAGGCCACAATCGTACCACCCATCCAATACGCAACTAGCTCTAATAGCTTATAAATACTCCGCTTGAACGGTTGTTTAATCAGCGGATAATGAATCGCATGAGAGGTATACAGCGTGCGTTTGTTCTGCCCTAAAAGAAACCCTGCAGCGCGGGCTAATACGCCACTTTTAGAAGAATGCCCGTGAATCACATCAGGGCGAATGCGCTTTAATGTGCGCGTGATATTAAATAATGCTTTGATATCAGTGATTGGGTTGATTGCTCTCCCCATTTGGATATGGATCAGCTTAACCCTTGAATCAAACAATTCTTGCCAATTCTCTGGCGTGGCTTCTCTTAACGAGTGAATAACGGTGACATCGTAGCCGTTTTCAACCAAATTATTCGCCATATCAATAACCCAAATAAATACCCCATGCTCCATCGGCTCTATTACATGCACCACTTTCATTATTTGTTTCCTTTTAGCTGAGTTTTTTTCTGGGCTAATGTGCTAATAAGCACTTGTTTTTTGCTTTTATAGTGTTTGTAAAGGTTAAAAACACCTAAGCGGCAAGCGCTAGGCGTCCATACCAGTCGAAACATTGGCTGAGATTGGGCAGCATATTGAAGTTTTTTATAAGACATTGGATTGTCATCGAACATAAAATCATAGCGCTTACCTTCTAACATCGCTTGGCCAATTTCTTTACAGACTAAATAGAAAAGTGGCATAAACCGATTTGCATTTTTGCTATAAAAAGCGCTCTGGTAGTAATGGATTTGGTTTTTATCTTCAAAGGCGTAATAGCAGCTTAGCGGCTCATCGTTGAGATACAGTGTTCTGATGTACGCCTTATTTTGTGGGATTAAGCGCTTTAATATAGCTCGATGAAACTGGTCAAAGCACTCTGATTCAAAGACTAAAAAACTGGCTCGGGCCTGCCAACGGTCACGATGCATATCTTGCAACAAATCCATTGATTCATCCATCGTCTCTAAAGTGGATTGCCTAATTGAAAGCTCACCGTTTTTGTGTAGCACGCGGTCTTTTTTATTAAAGTCCTTTCGCCAACGTCTAGCTAGACTCTCCAGATATTCACTGAGATCAGCGACTTTTGGCACCTCATAGCGAAACCCATTAGCGTATTGCTGCTGGCTCATTTTTTTATTCTGTTTAAAGCACTGAAAGATATGCGCATCACCGAGTAAAAAATCAAACTCTGCAAAATCCCAACGTTTTTGATGGTTTAACAATGCCTTCTCTACAGCGTGAATGACAGCTGCTTCGTACCCTGACTTGATGAGAAGATCGATAAAGGGCGTTGCCACATTATCAGTCAGGCACT
>JBMZDT010000144.1:0-5770 GCA_049614505.1 Leucothrix sp. | reverse complement strand
GATACTGAGTAAGTGGCATAAAAATCTAAGGATTACCTTATGAAAAAGCAATCGCTGATCACTGGGCTAAGCATTTTATTATTAAGCCAAACAGCTCATGCTATCCCACCGCCGGATGCGGTTATCTCCATTTGGCAATCGCTGCTGCAATTTTTGGGTGTTGCGTCAGTTTTTGTTGGGGGCGCTATTTTGAGTATGCGGCAGTTTTTTGGTATGTACATTACTGGTTGGAAGCGAGTGGTTTTTTACCTTGCCTTAGGCGTCGTTGTGCTCTGGCTCGTGTGGTTGTTCTTTGGCGGCCAGATTGCCAAAGCCAATGCAGCGCCTTTGGTTAAAGGTGAGCTGATCAGCGTGCAAGATGTTATTAAGCGTGAAAAAAATGATTGGATTCGGGAGTGGAAGTTAGCAACGATTGAAGAAATGAAGCAAGAGCTCAATATGGCAAGGCGCTATCGGAAGCTGCCGCAACATCCATTTAGCTTGGTGCAGTCGTTTTCGCCAAAGCATTTACATCAGCTAGTGACAAGTCAGCACAAGCCGCTTTATTTGTTGGATATTCGCGAGGCGTTCGAACGTTCGCAGTTTGGTATTTCGGTGAATAGTACGGCACGATATGGTGACCTTGCGGCGGATATCATGCCGCGTAACGTGCCCAAGAATGCGTTGGTTGTCGTGCTGTGTCATTCAGGTTTACGTGGCTACCTTGGAGCGAGCTTGTTGAAAGCGGCTGGATACTCAAGAGCCGCCTTCCTTCAAGGCGGCTTGGGTGCGTGGAAAGCGCAAAAGTTACCCATCAGCGGAGACCCTGATTATTCTGCAAAGAAACGCTGGATGCCTAGCGAGCAGCAGGCTGCAAAACTCAATGCAATAAAAGTGCAGGTAGATGCCGAAGGCAGTAAGTTAATCAAGGGATTACCTGATGTGATCAAATTGCCCTATGAAACAGCGACAACCAACGATTTGTTGCGTGTTATGAAGAGGGCTAAGAATCTACCAATCCTATTAGCCTGTAATACCTATGGTGGTTGCTTTCACAGCACTAATATGAGTTGGTTGATTGAGCAAAAAGGGGGAAAGGTTGCTGGCATTTATGATGAATCTGGGGAGCATTTGGTAGCGTTCTTTGACTGACTTAGCTAAGCCAATCCCTGAAAAGTATGCCAAGCTTAAACAAGCGGCAAGTGCTGGATTACCCATCCCTAAGAGCCTGCTATTAAACTTCGATGAAGGTTTTGAAGTCACCAAAAGAGCAATAGATGATTTTGCTACTCAATCAGGTAGTCTTTATTTCATAATCAGAAGTGCTCATTTAGATGAAGATGGGAGTGATTTATCGCTAGCGGGGCACTTCTGGAGCTCGGGTGCGGTAATTGCTGATGAGATTGATGCCACGATAAAAAAGGCGCTCAAGAAAAATGCGGTAATACTTGAGTCGCTCAATAAAACGAAGTTTTCTACCGCACATACCATAACGTCATTTCCTAGCTTAATACTACAAGCGTATATCGAGCACAACATTGGAGGGGTGTTGTTTTATCCGTGGGGTTTCTATTCAGACTATGCCTATGTGGAGTACTCAGACGCTGGGGTAAAACAAGTGGTCGATGGGCAGGATAGTCACAGTGCCGTGTTATGCCTTGATGAGCAATATGCTGACCCATTACCCCTAACACAGGTACCGATCGATCTACAAAAACAGCTAATCGATTTATGTCATGAATTGCGTGGGGTGTACGATTTCCCACTAGACTGTGAGTGGGCGCTTGATCAGGAAAAGCAGCAAATTACTGTGCTTCAGGTCAGGCCGCAGACGCATAGCATTGGGCCCGTACTACCTTATTCAGCATTAGCAAGCGCTGATGCAAAGGTATTGAGTGGCCAACAGATCACATCAAATCCTAGCAATTTCCAATTTACGGCACTTTCTGAAAGCCTAGGGCGTTTGTCACCTTTATCATTTAGCCTGCTAGAGCAGCTCTATCGTGACAGCAGGCTGACACTACAGAAACTAGGTTGCAAAGCGGCTCAGGTAGATTTCATGATGCTAGCACCTGATGGGACGGTGTTGGTTGACCCTGAATTAGAAAAGCGCTTCTACGCGATGACGCTGTTTGGCGGGTTTAAACGCGGCACACAGCAGGCAATTTTTGCTAACGAGGCGGGTACGTTGTTAAACCACTACGATGTATCAAGGGTATTTGCGGCCCAAACACTTCAGCAATTATTTGCCTATTGGGTGGGGGTGAATGTGCTCAGTGCGGGTGCAGGGCGTGGCAGCGGGGTAATTGAGTTCATCGAGCCGCCGCATGCTTATGAGCTAAGTTGGCTGACACCACCTGATAGGCTAGTGGTGTCACTGAACCAACTTTCTTGCTTAGGGCATAAAAACGACTCTACCCCTAAAAACCTTGAGGTGTTAAATGCCGAATTACGCGCGCTGTTTTTATTTGAGTTAAACAAATTAAAATGGCAGCTTAAGCGACAAAACCAACACAAGACGGCATGCTACTTTTGTGACTGGTCGACATTACAAATGAATGGATTGACACCTGCGTTGGAACAAGCTGCAATGCTGAAACAGCACACGCAAGCACCGTGGGCTTTGTATGACTTCGCACTCATAGGAAGCGGTGCTGGTGAGGTACAGTCGTTATCATCAAGTAAGCCTGTCGCCGGGCGTTTATTGATGATGACTCACTCGGCTAGCGCTAAGTCATCATTCACCGGTCGCATCTTAGTGGCGACGTCTTTTGACAACCATTGGGTCAGCCAAATTCAGCATTTAAAAGGCATTGTTGTAAGGCAAGGTAGCCGTTTATCACATTCTGCTATTGTGGCTAGAGAATATAATGTGCCTTACTACGTCGTGCCAGAGCTAGATATGGGGCATTTGAGCCAAGAGCAGTTGATTGCGCTTGACCCAAGTACCCTCATTGATTTGTTTACTTCGCGCTAAAAAAGATGTCGCCATATGAGGCAGCAGCACTACCACCGCTATTATCTGTATCAGTCATTAGTGCTACCCCATCAATATAACGCGGTAGAAAGCCGTAGAGGTTTTTAAAATCCTGTGCGACGTTTTGCTTTTCCCGTAGCCATTGCCCTGGCCCGCTGCGACTGTCGCGCACAGATAACATCCGGGCATTTCTTGGAGCAAAGGCATTGTTCCACTTAGTCCCTTTGGCTTGCGTGCTAGACCAAACGTAATTTAGCGCTTTGGTTTTCCAAATGAAGATGCCACCGTCAATAATGACGTAAAGGCGCGCCGCGTAATCATCGCCTGCCTTGGTTTTTTCTTTTAGCGGTGGCAAAGGCTTATCAACTCGCCAGCTCCAGTTTAAAAACGGTGTTTTAGTCAAATCAATCCGCTTCCGTACACCAAGGCCCGATGCCCCTTTATTAGAGACGGCGGATAATGACTTTAGATTGCCTTGCTGTTTAATTTGGTATTGCGTTTGGCCAGAGAACACTTTCCTCTCCCAGCCAACTAAAGAGCCTTTAGAAAAATCCCCAATGTTAATTCGGGAGGTGTCTGCATTGGCTGCACCGCATGCCATAATCAAAGCGGCGATTAGAGGAAGCTTATTGTTCATTAATGATTACCTTTGCTACGATGAGTTGGGTTTGACCGTTGCTAAATGATTAGTTCAAGTCTGTTATCGGCTATACGCAGCAGCAGGGTTGCCGGATGCGGTAGGTCATCTTTAAGAAGAGTGTAATCAGGAGGTTGTGTGAGTAAACGCCGTGTAAAAATCAGCTGGGTAGGGTTAGTCTTAGCCGCTTTGTTGGGGCTGTCTGCCTGTGAATCTGTCGGCTTTTATTCGCAGGTAGTCAAAGGACACAGCCAAATTATGCTAAAACGTGAGCCCATTGAGCGTGTTGTTCAAAAACCATCGACCAACCAAGCGTTACGCCGCAAACTCTCCATTATTCAACAGGCACGTGTATTTGGCGTTAAGGCGCTGAAACTGCCGGATAATGGTAGCTATACTCAATATGTTGATACGGGCAGGCCTTATGTTGTTTGGAATGTGGTGGCAACTCAGCCTTATAGCACGCAACCGATTGAGCATTGCTTTCCTGTTGCAGGCTGCGTGTCGTACCGTGGCTATTTTAAAAAAGCAGCGGCTGAGGCCTATGCTGAGAAACTAAAATCCCAAGGCTACGATGTCATTATTAGTGGAGCCTCAGCCTACTCAACGCTAGGCTGGTTCTCAGACCCGGTGCTCAATACCATGTTGTACCGTTCTGATTTAGGCTTGGCTGGATTAGTGTTTCATGAGCTGAGCCACCAGCAGGTCTATAAAGCAGGCGATACTGCGTTTAATGAATCATTCGCTACCACCGTTGAATTAGCGGGTGTGCAAGCATGGGCAGCGTCTCAACAACAGAACTCAGTGAATAACGATGCAAATCTAGCTCAACTCAAACAGCAATTGCAGCAGTATAAAACGACAAAAGCGAAAAGTGCTGAGGTAGTTCAATTGATTCTTAAGCACCGCAATAAGCTAGCACAGGCTTATCGCCGTGCTGATCCCAACAATACAAAACAACTCGCCGCGATTAAGCAGCAGCACTTTGCTGCACTACGCACGGCGTACCAAACACTGCGCGCGGCTGGTGGCGGTAGTCAAGGCTATGACCGATGGTTTGCAGCGCCGCTCAACAACGCATCGCTGGTACTGTTTGGGGATTATCATGGTTGGGTCGGTGCATTTAACGCGCTGCTAGCGCAATCAGAAGGAGACTGGGAGCGCTTTTACGCTTCAGTTCAGGCGCTGGCCGAATTAGATAAGGCAACTAGGCGTGCAAAGCTTGAGGCATTGCAGGCAAAGTAGTTTGGGCGACCCGCTAAGGCTCAAGCCTTGGTACCGTGATGTATTTATCCGCAGACAGTACGGCTTCACCGTCCCATTGGTAAGCACATAAGCAGCCATCGCTTCGCGCAATGCTGTAATCCACACAGGCGATGTTTGAAGTCAGTGGCTCAGGTGTCCCCATCATCCAGTAGTGGCCAATCACTAGGGGTTTTTCTGTTGCGGGGTAATCAACTAAATGGTCTTCTTCGATGGTATCAGTCGAGAGGTGTGGCAAGGCTGTCTCCGGCCCCATAAAGGCAGATCGGTAAGTGGTTGCCGTTGCGTCCCACCAGCGCACACGCATGTAGCGCCTGCGAATGCCGCCGGGGTCAACAAAGCTGTGGCCATCTCCTAACCTAATCTCTTTACCCTTTAGCAAGGTTTCTAGTGCCTCATATTCCCATCGCTCAGAGTCAGACGCTGCGATTAATAGGTCTTTCGATAAATAAGGAAAGCCGCTGTAATGCTGTTGTATTTTACGGAGTGCTACCTGATCCCAACACGCGTGAATAATGCGTAGGTTGTCTAGCTCTAACCACATGGGTAGCGTGTAAAACCAGTTAATCACTTCGGTATATTTTTCTGGTTTATCGGCCACCGCATCAAGAAAGGCTTGGTGATGGTGCTGATTGCGTTCGCTATGACGGCGGAGAAAGCCACCATCTTTTTGATCGGGAGTAACGTAAGCAATCGCATTGAGTTCATGGTTGCCCATCACCGCAAGCGCGTGGCCCTGATCCGTCATCGATTTCACACAATCGATCACCTCTAACTGTTTTGGGCCGCGATCTATAAAGTCGCCAACAAAGATCGCTTTTCGGGAGGTGTGCTGATAACAATCATCAATAAACTGGTAATTTAGTGTCTCTAACAACGAAATTAAGGTGTCATAACACCCGTGTATATCCCCG
>JBMZDT010000143.1:0-5854 GCA_049614505.1 Leucothrix sp. | reverse complement strand
AACAGAGAAGTCCATGCTCTTGGCCGTATTACCTGCCGTACCACCGCTGGTAGCGCCCACGGCTGCTGCACCAACGGCAGCAGCAGATGCGATAACTGTACCCGCATTATTATTTGAAGAGGCTGACCCTGACGAATTAGACACTTGTGTGTTTGATGCAGCACTGCTAGCTGCATTCAAATTGGCGGCATTGTTAGCTGTTGTGCCATTGCCGCTACCCGCATTAGCAATGACATTGCCATTACCGCTATTATCGGTTGTTAATGTCGGTAGGCGAGTGGCTTGATTGTTAGCGTTGTTACTAATACCTGTGCCAGGTAGTGAAATTTCAACGACTTCTTGCCGTTGGGCTGCTTTATCTTTTAATAAAAACGCAAGCAATCCAGCAGCAATCAGTGCCAGAATAACGGCTCCAATGCCACGTTTAACTGTCGTTCTATTCATACCTTATCTTCCTTTATTAAGCTGAATACTGCAAAGAGGCACCCAGTAATGATTGTGATGAGTCTTTGCATTTTCTCATGATGACTACTTTATAATTTTACGGTCAAAGTGAGTGATATGGCATTAGAAATATCTTCTAATTGGTTGAATCCTATGAATTCGTTTGTACATTAATGTCTGAATTTAAGCCTTGCATCACGCCGGATACTACCAGAAAAGAGCCAAAGGCGACTACTCTATCTTGTGATTTGAGCTCATTTTGCAGTGATTTTAACGCAGTTTCAAACTTTGTGTGACTTTTGATCGTGGTTTGCAAGCCTAATGTTTTCAGTTCGTCAACGAGCTGCTTATTCTCATAAGCCCTTGGGCCTTCTAGTTGTACAACATGCCACTCATCGAAGTACGGTGAGACAGGTTTAATAATGCCTTGCAGGTCTTTATCTGCCAAGGCAGAAAATAGTGCGACTGTTTTACCTTGGCTAGGGGCGTTTTTCAGGTATTGCGCTAAAGCATCCGCAGACTGTGGGTTGTGTGCAACATCAACTAGAAGCTCTGGTGCATCAGCAAGCTTTTGCAATCTGCCCATAACCATCGCAGTCTTTAGGCCTTGTGCAATGTGAGTATCGCTAACAGCTAATGTGTCTTGAAAGTGTTTGATTACAGTAATTGCTGCTGCTGCGTTATTGAGTTGGAATTTGCCGCGCAGGGATGGCAGTGGGTAGGTAGTGGTTTGCTGAGTGGCATCCACATAAGACCATGTCTCATCATTTAGTGGCTGCCATGAAAAATCAACGCCTTGCTGCACTAGTTGAGCACCTATGCGGGTTGCCTCAGACTGCATGCTGTCAGTTGGGTTGGTATCGCCACAGACAACGGTTTTGCCTGCGCGCATAATACCCGCTTTCTCAACACCAATTTGCTCTCGGTCATCACCTAGCCAATCAATATGATCAACATCAATATTGGTAATCAACGCAATATCAGCATCCCACAGGTTTACCGCATCTAAGCGCCCACCAAGCCCTACTTCAAATAGGGCGATATCAACTGCGTGTTTTTGAAAGAGATAGGCAGCGGCGAGCGTACCAAATTCAAAATAGGTAAGACTAATATCGCCACGGGCAGCATCAATGGCGGTAAACGCTTCACAAAGATCGTTGTCGTCAGCCTGTGCGCCACCTAGCACAATGCGTTCGTTATAGCGTACTAAGTGAGGTGAGGTGTAGCAGCCTGTATTATAGCCCGCAGCTTTATAAACACTGTCTAAGATGGCAATACTAGACCCTTTGCCATTAGTGCCAGCGACCGTAATAACTGGCATGGAAAGGGAAGTGAGTGACATTGCGTTAGCAACACGGCTGACCCGGTCTAGGCCAAGGTCAATACTGGATAGGTGCAGAGACTCCTGCCATGCCAGCCATTCTGAAAGGGTTCGGCTCATGCGGTTTATTTTTTAGGTTGGCTTTCTTTGGTTTCTGATTCAGCCGCTGGTGCCTCGATGTTAGTCGGTTCGGGCACTTCGTCTGCTTTAGCTTCAACTTGTTCTGCCATCTCGGCAGGCACTTCGCCTTCAGAAGGTAGTGTGAGTGTGAAAGGAACCTCTTCTTCTATCTGGTCTAATTCTAGAGGCCTTGGGCGATGTTGCATCATGCACAGTAGGTCAGCAATCTCGCGTCGTAGTTGGTTGCGTGGAACAATTTTATCAATCGCTCCTTTCTCCAACAAAAATTCACTGCGTTGAAAGCCTTCAGGTAGCGTTTCCCGAACGGTTTGCTCAATAACGCGTGGGCCAGCAAATCCAATCAACGCTTTGGGTTCAGCGATTTGTACATCCCCTAGCATCGCAAAGCTTGCTGAGACGCCCCCCATGGTAGGATCGGTCAGTACTGAAATGTATGGAATGCCCTTGTCTGCTAGGCGTGTCAGTGCTGCACTGGTTTTAGCCATTTGTAATAGTGAAAACAACGCTTCCTGCATACGGGCACCCCCACTGGCAGTGAAGACAATAAAAGGAATCTGCTCGCGCAAACTCACATTAACACCTTGCACAAAACGCTCGCCAACCACCGAACCCATGGAGCCACCCATGAATTCAAAATTGAATGCGGCGACAACGACCGGCACGCCAAACACAGTGCCTTTCATAGAAACGAGCGCGTCTTTCTCACCCGTGCGTGCCTGCGCCTCTGCCAGGCGATCTTTGTATTTTTTGCTGTCCTTAAACTTCAGGATGTCGATAGGGCCAACGTTAGCGGCGATTTCTTCGCGTCCACCTTTGTCCAGAAAGGTATCTAGGCGGCGGCGGGCATTCATGCGTTGATGGTGGCTGCATTTTGGGCAGACATCATTGTTGCGCTCAAGATCCTGCCGGTAGAGTACCGTGCTACAGGCGGTGCACTGATACCATAACCCTTCTGGAATCGATTTACGTTTTACCGTTGAGCCTTCTGTGCGAATGCGTGATGGCAGTAATTTTTCAAACCAACTCATAATGTTTTATCCATAGCCTGACGCATATCGCGAAGTAGCTCGGCGATATGACGAATAATCGTTGCATCATCACCCGCATTGTTCTCAATCACTTTAACCAAGACACTGCCGACGACTACTGCATCTGATACTTCAGCGACTGCCGCAGCGGTTTCTGCGTCTTTAATGCCAAAGCCAACCCCTACTGGCAAGTCAGTAGACTGCTTAATATTATCAACGTGTTTCTTTACATCATCAACGTCCAATGCGTTAGAGCCTGTGACGCCTTTTAATGATACATAATATAAGTAGCCACTACCTGCTTCAACAATACGTTCAATTCGGTGTTGACGCGTTGTAGGGGAAAGCAAGAAAATGGCGTCGATGCCCTGGCTTTTCAAGGGACCAAGCAAATCATCAGCTTCTTCTGGTGGGAGATCAACGGTTAGCATGCCGTCAACTCCCGCAGCTTTAGCATCTACCGCAAACTTCTCATAGCCCATTGCCTCCAATGGATTAAGGTAGCCCATTAAGATAACGGGGGTCTCATTGTCCTGTTGGCGAAACGCCTGCACCATTGCAAACACATCAGTTAGGCTAACGTTGTGCTTCAGGGCGCGCTCACAGGCGAGTTGAATGGTTGGCCCATCAGCCATTGGGTCAGAGAAGGGCACGCCTAATTCAATTGCATCGGCACCCGCTTCAACCATTGCGTGCATTAGGGGTACTGTCAGCCCTGGATGTGAATCGCCTGCGGTAATATAAGGAATCAGCGCTGTTTTGCCATCAGACTTTACTTGTGCAAGCTTTGTTTCAATGCGGCTCATAGTGTAATTCCTTCTAGGTCAGCAACGGTATTTAGATCTTTATCACCACGACCTGACAGGCAAACGATGATGGTTTCCTCTGGACGCATTTCTGGTGCCTTCTTCATGGCATAGGCTAGCGCATGGCTTGATTCTAGAGCAGGGATAATGCCTTCAATTCGTGTAAGTGCATGGAATCCTGCCATCGCTTCTTCATCGGTAACGCCAACATAATGGGCGCGGCCAATATCTTTTAACCAGCAGTGTTCTGGGCCTACGCCAGGGTAGTCTAATCCCGCTGAAATAGAGTGCGTCTCAGTAATTTGCCCGTTGTTATCAGCCATAAGGTACATGCGGTTGCCGTGCAATACCCCTGGTTTTCCTTGGCACAGTGGGGCGGCATGCTCCAAGGTATTTAAACCACGACCCGCTGCTTCAACCCCGTAAATATCAACTGAGGTGTCGCTTAAGAAGTCATGAAATAAACCAATGGCATTAGAGCCGCCACCGACGCAGGCCATAATGGCATCAGGCAAACGCCCGGTTTGCTCAATACACTGGCGCTTTGCTTCACGGCCGATGACTGCTTGGAAGTCACGTACCATTTTTGGGTAAGGGTCAGGGCCTGCAACGGTGCCAATACAATAAAATGTATCATCAACATTCGTAACCCAGTCGCGCATGGCTTCATTGAGTGCGTCTTTTAGGGTTTTAGAGCCAGATTCAACCGGTCTCACCTCTGCACCTAACAGCTTCATACGAAAGACATTAGGCGCTTGGCGAACAATATCTACCGCACCCATATACACAACACATTCCAAACCTAAGCGTGCACAAATGGTTGCGGTCGCAACACCGTGTTGACCTGCACCAGTTTCGGCAATGATACGGGTTTTACCCATGTGCTTTGCGAGTAAGACTTGGCCTATCGTATTGTTAATTTTGTGCGCGCCAGTGTGGTTCAAGTCTTCACGCTTTAAATAAATCTGCGCGCCACCAAGCTCATTAGACCAGCGCTCAGCATGATAGAGTGGGCTTGGGCGTCCCACATAAAAGGCAAGGTCTTTATCAATGGTAGCAAGTAGTTCAGGGTCATCCTTTAGTTTCGCGTACGCATCGCCAAGCTCTTCAATCGCTTCCATTAATGTTTCAGCAGCAAATCGTCCGCCGTATATACCAAAGTGGCCTGCCTCATTGGGCATTGAGCCATAGTCAATTGTCTCATTCATGATCATGCCTATCTGTTATTTATTAACTAAACTGTATAGTAAATATAATGGGTTGCTTAGCGATCGTCAACAGCGATTTGATGTGTCGGATTTAACATGCTCTTACCGCTTGCATTAATGCGTCAATTTTAGCTTTGCTTTTGATGCCTGGCGAAGACTCTACGCCGCTACTAAGGTCGAAAGCATAGACTGAGGTTTCGTGAATGGCGTCCGCGATATTCTCAGGCTTCAATCCGCCAGCAAGTATAATCGGTTTGGGATAGTTTTTGGGTAACAATGACCAGTCAAATGTTTGCCCTGTCCCGCCTGCTTTTCCAAGTACATGGCTGTCAACCAAAATGGCGAGCGCGTCATGGTATTGGTCTGCGTGTGTGGGAAAGTTTTCTAAGCCATCAGTGCCCAAGGCTTTTATATAGGGTCGGCCAAAGCTACGGCAAAATTCGGGCGATTCATTACCATGGAACTGCAATAAGTCTAAGCTGACTTGGTTGAGTGTCGTTTGTACTTGTTCAGCTTCTGCATTTAAAAATAAACCGACGCTGGTGACAAAAGGAGGCAGGGTAGCACAAATGCTGTAAGCCTGTTCTGGTGTGACAAAGCGTGAGCTCTTAGGGTAGAAAACGAAGCCTAAGGCATCGGCGCCCGCATTGGCTGCATTGAGCGCATCGGTAGTTGATGTGATACCACAAATCTTGACGCGTGTGACCATGATATGTACAGGATTAAGTCAAACGATGAGGCTAACACAGGGAATATTGACTGTCACTTCAGAAGCGAAAAATCGGTAACTGTGAATTCTCAGTGATACAGAAACAATTCAGGCAACCCTAGGGTTGCCTGAATTGTTGAATATATGGCGCGCTGGGGAGGATTCGAACCCCCGACCCTCTGGTTCGTAGCCAGATA
>JBMZDT010000142.1:0-5889 GCA_049614505.1 Leucothrix sp. | reverse complement strand
GACGCCCACTCCCGCTGCCGCAATGCGCCCTTTTCAGGTTGATAGCCAACAAGATCTAACTGAGGCACATCCTCCGCAATGTCTCGTAGCGAGGCCTGCAACATCTCATCGGTTTGGATTGGAATGGGTAAATTCAAACTAAAGTCGATTTTACCTCGTTGCTCCCGCGCCAAAATCGCCAATCCCATGCTCTGACCACCCACCGGCGTAATAAACGTGCCGCTGCCCACCCGTGCTGAGACACTACCTCGCTTTTCAGCCTCGGCATAACCCCGCGTCACTGTACCCACCGTCACCCCCAGCAAATCTGCTAGTGCTCGGTGAGTCGGTAACTTATCCCCTGCCTTAAGGGCCCCTTTCTCTACCGCACGATCGATTTCATCCGCAATCGCTTGATACAAGGCATTTTGATAGTTGCTTATGTCTGGCTGCCACATTGTCATGGGTACAATACTCTGATTGACTTCAATACAATTCATGATAAAAATACATTTAACAATAAATTGTAATTATTTAAACATAATTGTAATGAATACAATTTACAGTAAAGATCCAACTAACGAAAGGAATGCCTCATGATTTCTGCTGAACTGATATTCGCCATTGCCCTATTTGCCCTAGTGACATCGATAACACCTGGGCCAAACAACATCATGCTCACAGCCTCTGGTGCAAATTTTGGATTCAAACGCACGCTACCACACATCGCTGGAATTATTGCGGGTATGATGCTGCTAAACGTTTCTGTAGGACTCGGCTTAGGAACAATCTTCACTCAATTCCCACTATTACAACAGGCACTGCGCATTGCTGGTAGTGCCTACATGCTATGGCTTGCTTACAAACTCTTATCCTTTTCAAGCATTGGCAAGCAACAAGCAGAGGCGACGCCTTTCTCTTTCCTACAAGCTGTAGGATTTCAATACATTAATCCTAAAGCCTGGGTGATGGTGATTTCAGCCAACGCGAGCTTTTCATTAATGGGGGACAATTATTGGTGGTCAGTCCTAGCGATTACCATCATCTATGCTTTTGTGGGCACACCTTCAATCATGGTGTGGGCAGGTTTTGGTCAATACATCAGGCGCTTTTTTGGGCAGCAAAATATCCTTAGATTGTTCAATATCACCATGGCAAGTTTAACAGCGCTGTGCATTGTGTTTATTTGGATTGATTAACGCTATGGAGGTAAAGCTGATTCGCCACAAGCTTTAAGCAAATGCACGTGTAATGTACTCACACAGCATGTTAATGGTATCTCGGTCAGCGCCATCGTCGCTGCGATACAACACGATGGAATAGTCTGGGAAATGCGGCAACTGCCCATTATGTGGGATCATCTCAAGCCCAACATGATCGGTGTATTCCAATTCAGCTTTGATTCCCATATCAACCGCGACCATTGCTGAGCTTGCTGCGTCATCATCAGAGGTAACCGTATCTATCCAGTCGATATCTGCTACGCCAAGCACTTCAATCGCTGCTTGGCGAAAAGCACATTGACTAGAAAACCCTAACGGCAAAGGGCGTTTTTTCCAAGCGCAACCATTGGGTGCACCAATCCATACCAAGCGCTGCTTACTGAGTATTTTACCACCTTTGCCCGGCTCCACTTCAGTGGTCAAAACAACATCGTGAATGCCCTGATCGAACTGCTCTAACAATGCACTGGTGTGTGCAGAGTGCAATTTAACTTGAATCCTCGGATAATCCTGCAAGAAGCGACTCAATATCTTCGGAATATAAGGGTTGATGATATCTGTCGGTACACCCAGCGAAATCTCCCCTTCATACTCAGATGCGGTTAACCGACTCCAAGCCTCATCATTGATCGACACCATCTGCTTAGCGTACTGCAATAGCTGATCGCCCGCTGCGGTCGTCACCATCCCTTTCGATGTGCGTTCAAATAACGACAACGCCAAGCTGGTCTCTAATCGTTTGATTTGCATACTTATTGCTGACTGCGTCATATTTCTACGCGCCGCCGCACGCGTCATACTTCCTGTCTCTGCGATAGCTTTAAAACTTCTTAGTGTTGAAATATCCAAATCGCGTTTAGCTGGCACACATCACCTCACTCTATCAATATTTGTGAAATAGAATACAAAAATAAGTCGTTTCACTTATACCCACCCAATCAAGTAAAGTCAATTTAAGTTAAGTAAAACAACTCAATTTAACAAATATTGATGGGAAATATCATGAAAACTGAAACAGGCTCAACAATAGCAATACAGGTACCTTGCAGAAAAAAATGGTCACTCAAACGACTACTAGACTACACGTCGGCGCGTTATAAAATGCGCTACGAGGTATTAGCAGAACGCAAACAACTTGCTAACTTGCCAGAAACCTTGCTAAATGACATCGGCATCCGACGAGAAGATGCTTTGCAAGAAAGTCGGCTCCCAGCATCCGCCCTTCCCCAGGATCGTATCAGTGCATTGAAAAAGCAGTACTGCCAAGAATGACTAAACAGGCAGTAGTGCTCTGCTCAAACGTAGCAGGTGATTAGCCAATTAAATGGAAAAAATAAAAATTCCTGAACTACACTTATTGCAAGGTTGCACTTTAAACTAACTTTTTCGCACTATTAATATCACCCGGCGCAACCTTACCCAAAAATCAATTATTTTCTAATCAATCGGGCATTTACTATTGCGAGGGAGAAACAGGACTATGGATAGTCGTTATATGAATATACATCGGCACAAGTCGGCACTTATTGGCTGCTCAACACTACTTTTAGGAACATTACTAAGCGGGCAGGCACTTGCCTACCCAGATGCAAAAATCACCAACAATACACCCTACCGCATTTCCGGTAAAATCGAGTATCTTTCATTTCTTTGTAAAGATAGAAATTACTCCGTTGCGCCTGGCAAAACCCATGTCGACAGAAAGGGTCGAAGCGGTGCCAAGACAGGTTGCTTAATCAGTGGAATCACTGCCAGAACTTCTGGAAAATCAAAGCATGGCGAAAACACCAGTGTGGTCACCTACAAATCAACAGGAACCTCTTATGGGTCTTTTCGTATCGACCCTTATGGTGACCGGTACCGTGTATTCTCAGATGCTGAATTTAAAAAAGTCACTGCTGACAAAACCAAAAGCCCGGGGTTTCGTTTTGTAAACAAAACCCAGTGGCCTATTGTCTACTCTTTAGAGCAAGTCGGCTGCCTTTATCACGATGTTTTACCCGCCAGATGGAATGGTAAGGATGGCACGCGCTCGTTTAATACAGGAGCGGTTTGGTTCACACTACGAATGCATATTCAACCAGATGGCGAGAACCCACAAAGTGATTGGGACTGCGTAAAACCTGTCGCCGAGGTGGTTGGCGATGTATTATTAACGACTGCATCCGCCGCCGCTACCGTTGCCACTGGTGGCGCAGCCGCACCGGCAACAGGCGCAGCCCTAGCTAAACTGGTTGCGAAACAAGCCATTAAAACTGCGGTAAAAGTCTCAGTAAAAACAATCTCTAAAAAGATGGTTAAAAACATTGGTAAGTACTTAACTGAGGCAGGTACAGTAACGATGGCTGGGCAGTATGCAGGCTATGAGTGGCCAGTTCGCTGCGATAAAATGCCGGAGTATCACGTGACCGGTGGCCCAGGATACGTCAGGGATGAAGAAGGGAATTTTTATCTCACACCAGGCCCCAAGTTTACAGTAACAAAAGTGAATACTTGCGGCGACAACATGATGCTCGCCTCACCAAGATCAGCATCTGCCAAGACCTCATTACCGTTCCCAAAACTTGATGGTTCATCAACCGCTAAGCCTAGCTCCGGCACAACGTCTAGTGCCAAGGCAACCGTTTATCAGCACTGTAGCTTTGGCGGATACTCCGCTGAGTTAGCACCTGGTCGTTACAATCTGCAACAACTAAAAGCTAAGGGTATTAAAAATGATGATTTATCTTCAATAAAAGTCCCCAAAGGCATGACCGTTAAAGCCTATAAACATGATAATTTCAAAGGACAGTCCTGGACTTTCACTGCTAACGATAGCTGCTTTGTCAACCGAAAGCTCAATGACGTTGCGTCCTCTATTGAAGTCATTGATCTCGCACAAAGCTGCTTTAGCGATGTTCAGGGCAAGGTTGCTTGGAACAAAGCAGGCAACAAGAAGTGGATGCCAGGCAATATTAAAAACTTGTGTGCTGGCACTAGCAACCCTCAAAAGACAATTAACTGCTTCAAGTCACAGATTAGTAGTCACGGTAGCTGGCAAAAAGCAACGGCAAGCTGTAAGGGGAAGTTTTAATTAACAACCAATTCAGATGGGGCAAAAAAACCTCATCTGAATAACCCACTACTAACCTGCATTCACCCCTGGGTAATCACAGCGGCTCTAATTGCCATGGGGTGATCATCGCTCAATTGTAATAAATCCCATTGATTCCCATATAGGTCTTCAAACACCGCCACCGTGCCATACTCTTGCTCAACAGGCGGTCGAATAAACGTTATGCCATCCTTACACATCCGTTCATAATCACGCCAAAAATCATCGGTACTAAGAAAAAGAAAAACGCGCCCACCAGTTTGATTGCCGATGAAATCATGCTGTTCTGGTTTAGAGGCCTGCGCTAATAATAACGTGACTCCGTTGGAGCGAGGCGGCGACACAACGACCCAACGTTTGTCTTGCTCGGGCTGGTAGGTGTCTTCGATGAGCTCAAACTTGAGTTTATTAACATAGAAGTCTATGGCTTCGTCGTAGTCTTTGACGACGAGTGCGATGTGTATAATTGATTGCTTCATAGCTTTATTTGATGCTCGTTTTCTTTAATTTGACTACGACCACCCTCTCACGCAAAAAAGTACATTGCACCTATTATTTCTTAACAATTTTCTATAATATTTATGCTGTTATAGAATAATTGACGGAGATATTGAGATGTTTAACAAATACGTTCTACCGATTAGTTTTCTATTAATGACGAGCTGCGCAGGCACCTCAGCGACTAACGATAATACCCCCACTCCAACTAAACGTTGCCTCGCTTCCCAACCTAATGATGTCCATCTGTGGATTAATTCAATGCCGGGACCAAGTACGGGAAACCGCCCACCGCTACATGCAGTCTTTACTGCCACACTGCCAACACCGGGTTACCAGTTTGCTCTGAAACTCAACCGTGTGATGGAAAGCTTGCCCGAACAGGTCGTACTAGATCTGATTGTCACACGACCCACAGGGATAGTAGCGCAAGTAATTACTGAGACTAAAGTGAACCTTCAGCTAGCAAATTTCCCAGGTTCTGAGGGAAGTTCGGTACAAGTCAATTGTCAAGGTACCCCATTTTTTAAAGTCGACAAGGTGCTAGCCGTTCACTAGATGACTCAGCCAAACACTCCAGAGCAGCGTAAGAAAGGTTTTTGGAATAAAGCCGAGCAGATATCCCGCGTCTACCATAATATTATGGACGGCTCGTTTAAACTACTGCTCATGATTGGCATTGTGGTCGTGCTTTTCCTTGGGGTGGGCGTTTACTATAAAACAACGTCTGGTATCGACACGGCTAAAAACTGGGGCTGTGAATACCTCAACCCCTTTTGTGACACAGAGTCAGAAACCGCTAACAAATTGGCTAAAGAAAAAGCAAAAACGGCCTCTGAAGCTGCAAAATCTACGGAAGCTATAGACACTCCCCAAGAGTCTGGGGTGATTTCACGTACTTGGTCCAAAGTAACAGGGTGGTTTGGAAGCTAACCAGTAGAGACTGAAATCAAGAAATTTTGTTTGCGCCGCCTGGTCGCGATATTTTGGTTGCCGTTGCCTCAAATGATTCTTCTTTCACTGGCTTATATTTTGCTACTACCTCTTCTAAATGCGTGACACGTTGCTTTAAGGCTTCATTCTCTTGGGCAAGTT
>JBMZDT010000141.1:0-5901 GCA_049614505.1 Leucothrix sp. | reverse complement strand
GTCCATGACAAATATCCAAACTTCCCAATCATCCATACTGAAGGGTGTATTGATGATTTAGGTAATGATGCACCTGATGGTATCCAAGACCCCATAAGATTCAAAGAATCAGGTTGGTTTGATAATGATGCCTTCTGGTGGAATGAAAATGCTACGGATTGGGGTTACAGCGCCAACTGGGATAGCGTCAATGCAGATGATCACCCTATTTATACCCCTGTACATCGCTATGCGAGGCATATCATTACAGGAATGAATCATTGGGTCTCAGGCTGGATTGATTGGAACATCGTTTTGGATAAACGAGGTGGCCCAAATCATGTCGGTAACTATTGTGGTGCACCCATCATGATTGATACTGATACAGGGTATGTCTACTACACGCCGATATTTTCAATTCTTTCTCAGTTCAGCCGAACTATTCGCCCTGGTGATGTGGTAGTTGAAACTAGCTTGGATATTAAGCCAGAACTAGACAATGTCTTAATTTCGAGTGCTTCTATTAGCGCTGGCAAAAAATTAAGCGTACAAGTATTTAATTCAGGTAAGCAGGCAATTGATTACGCTCTTCAGATTGGGAATCAGTTTGCTCAGATCGCTATCCCAGCGAATGCCCTGCAAACTATTGTTATTCAGCTTTAGCTAAAGATATAGTGACCTGCTAAATAGCAGAATGTAGGAGATAATAATCTAAAAAACACTTATAAATTGTAGGGTTGAGTGATTATTGATGCCTTTATTGCCTTGACAATTTTTGAGTAATTCTTCAGACTGCTATATAGCGGATTTCATTCATTTTACTAATGCCGTAATCACTAAATTTCAACGGGGAGAGAGTGATGTCAACTCTGAAAAAACTGTTTTCTTTCAGGCTACTCAGTGTCATTTTAACGATTGTTGCCTGTGTTGCCTTGAGCAATGCGTCATTTGCACAATCACCACAGAAAGTCACTACGCACAAAAATGCGCAAGGCTGGAAATTGAAGGTCGATGGCAATGATTTCTACATCAAAGGTATGGTTTGGGGGTACACCCCAAGAGATGAAAACTATACATTTAATCTATGGGCAAAGCCTGAGGTAGAAATTCGTAGGGTATTAGACTATGACTTTGGCTTAATGAAAAAAGCCAATATTAATGCCATCCGTTCATTTGCCACGATTCCACCAAAGTGGGTAACTTACGTTTACCAAAAATACGGAATTATGACGGCTATCAATCCATTGATGGGGCGTTACGGTGCAACGATTAATGGAAACTGGCGTCCTAATACAGATTACTCTGACCCTGCAACTAGAGCCGTTTTAAAGAAACAAGCCCTAGATGATGTCCGTAAGTACAAGAACGTTCCTGGTGTGCTGATGTTTGCTTTTGGTAACGAGAGCAACTACGGCTTGTCTTGGAAAAGCTTTGAGATAGAAAACTTGCCCGAAGGTGAGCGTAATAAAGCGAAAGCAGAGTATTTGTATAGTCTATTCAATGAAGTAATCATTGAAGGTAAGAGCATTGATAAAAATCACCCATTCACTATTGTAAATGGTGATTTGCAGTACATTGACATTATCGCAAAGTACAGTAAGAACTGGGATTTGTTAGGTGTTAATTCCTATCGTGGTATCAGCTTCACTGACATGTGGTCAAAAGCCAAAGCCAAGCTAAACGTGCCTGTAGCCCTTTTTGAATTCGGTAGTGATGCCTTTAACGCTAAAGCGTTTAAAGAAGATCAGGTCGCTCAGGCGAAGTTTTTAAAAGGTCAGTGGCAAGAAATATACCAAAAGAGTTACGGCCATGGCCAAGAGGGCAACTCTATTGGTGGGTTCGTCTTTGAGTGGCGTGATGAGTGGTGGAAGTTTAAGCAAACTGAGAATCTAGATAAGCATGATCGCAATGCTTCTTGGGAAAATGGTGGCTATTCGTTCGACTTCGTTCCTGGCCAAAATAATATGAATGAAGAATGGTGGGGTGTAACACGATTAGGGCCGATTGGCAGGGATGGTGTATCTACCGCTGAGCCAAGAATGGCGTACGATGTGCTGACTCAAGTTTGGGCGATTGACCCTTATGCCGCAAATAAGGCATCGGTGAATCAAGCCATGAACCGTATAGATATGAAAGCGCTAGCAGCAGCAAGTAAAAAGCGCTACAGCAGGCAGGCCGCAAAAGATAATGCGAAGTTTAGAGTGGCTGGTGGAAATATAAAAGTGGGTCAAATGGCGACGACACTAAGAGAAGATTACAAGCAAAATGGAAACGATGGTGTTAGCTACAAACGGGAATTAATGGCGAATATTGATTTTGAATTCAGACCAAACCGTAATATTGAAGGTGATTTCACTGTCAACATAACACCTACTGCATTTCAGAGTCGTTTCGAAAAACGGTATGGGGATCGAGTTAGAGATAAAGGTTTAACAAATGGTGGTGATAAGATTGAGCTGTATGATTTTCAGGTTACCTATAAATCAGAAGGTTATGACTTGCTAGGTTTCTATCATGTGCCTCGCTATCACTGGGGTGATAAAGGGGATTTCTTTGGTCTCCTGAGAGAAACTACGGATATGGAAGGCCAAGATATTTGGAATGCTAAAGCGCCTTTCGGTTTTGAGTTTATTGGTAAAAAGAAACTGGATGGTTTAACAATACTTGCTGGTCCTGAAGTGTATTGGGGAGCTAATCCTAAAGCCATGCTCAAGTATCAGTTTGGAAAAGACAAGCAGTACAGTTTCATTCATTCAGAAGATCTCGACACTAATACCGACTCAGATAACGGTAAAGCAACGGGTAAGAAGACTCGTCAGACAACGCTACAGGGTAAATTCAAACCCCGCCCAGGAATGGAGTTCCGTATAGGCGGTATGATTTCAGGCTCGCACAAGGTGGGTGATAAATACGACCGTATACATGGTAATGATGTGGTTGAAGCCAAAGTTGAATGGCAAGATACTTTAGCTTACAAAGCAAAATTTTCATGGGATGCCGCACCGAATATGCGTGCTTATACGGCAATCAGTTATGCTGGTATTGTTGCTGATGGTGGTGACCCGGTTCGAGAAGAAGAAACACAGTTGCCTTACTCAAGTCTAGGTAATAAGCGAGAGTTTGAACTTGGAATGAAAGTAACCAAGGGTATGTACACCATCACCCCACGACTTTTGTATCGCGATAATATCGTTGATGCAAATCCAACCATAAACGCAACGGTGAATGGGGGTGTTTTGTCACCCGGTATTGATGTTCGCAACACTGATGATGACCCATTTTCAGTGCTTGGCAATCGTGCAGCGAAATCGGCAGAAATTTACCTAACTTACGATCCTACTCCTGAAACCTACTTCTATGATTGGGACAACGATGTCCGTGAAAACGCAAAATTCGCATTTAACGTTGGTTTGACAGCAACACGCTATGATCAGGCTACAGACTCAGCACTGTTTTATTACGATGAGGGCGAACGCAATGCGACATTCGGCGCGGGTCAAGCAGCAGACGATGTTTGGTTGTTGAAGAGCAAAATGGTGTTCAATCCAAGACCTGGTTACAAGTCTATAGTAAAGCTTGAAGCAGGTAAGCAGCAGCCAACAGGAAAGCCAGCTGAAGCATCTGAATACTACAGCTTGCAGGGGAAGTTTATCTTAAACAACGAACATATCTTCTCTGCTACTTACAAGAAAGATGCGTGGGGTCGATATGACTATGAACGCCAATTTGACCTCAAATATCCAGAGCATGTTGAGCTTGGCTATACAAAACTACTGGATAAAGGAAAGAAGGAAGGGAAATCCAGCAAAGTCGGAATCAAAGCGTTGTATCGCACATTGGATAAGAATTCTGATAACGGATATTACAAAGATGGAGAGCATGACGACATGCTTGAGATCCAAACATTCTTTGAATACAAATTTTAAGAGTTAGGAGGTATTTACTCATGAAAAATTTACTTAACCAATATCCTAAGCTAATCAAGTCTAAGGCCAGTTATGCGGCAGCTATCTCATTCTTGTTGGTGGCTGTGACAGGCTGCGGCGGGGCCGCATCTGACAGTGGACAGATTGTTAATCAGCTAGCGATGCCGACAGGGGCTATTGAGTCTCTATATTGCCCTAATGTTGGAATCAATGATGAGGCTTGCGTCTTATTTGATCCTGCTAATGTGTATGAGCGTTCTGCAGTGACTAGTGCAACAAAATTCGGTTTGTCTGACGATGCTACGTCAAGTAAGGCTAGGTTTTATTTATGGGCTACTGCTCAAGCAAGAGATCCACAAGGTGAAAACCAGTACTTAGTCGCTGAGAATTTGCATAGGAATTTTTCTGAGGAAGGCAGTACGATTGCACGCGATCAAGCAATAAGAGCGTACCGTTCTGTTCTGGATAATTTTTATGATTCCAAGTTTTTTACTGGCCCTGTAGGCAATCAAACTGCTAATCCATTGAAAGATTGGTCAGCTGGTCGTATCGTAAACCCCGGTGATGCGCAGCTTCCGTTGCTCTTTGATACTCGCTCTGACGCACTAAAAGCAATTGATGATTGGGGTTATTTGTATGACTTCAACACAAAAACAATTTCTAAAAAAGCTAACTAATCAGCTTCCTCTACGTGCATCAATCCACTTCGGAGGATTGGTGCATTTTTATTAGCCTGTTTCAAAATCGCTAGTTATTCTAGGAGACACTAAGCAATGTCTGCACAGCCAGTTCAGTATCCTGAAGTCGATAATGGTTTAAATTTTGGTTCGCAATCGGTAGAGGGCGAGTTTATCACTCGCGATAATGAGCGCTACTATGCCATTCGAAATGTTGACAAAATGCCAGCATTTTTTATTAGTGTCGTATCCAACAGTGATCACTGGCTTTTTGTGTCATCTAACGGCGGCGTCACTGCAGGGCGTGTCTCACCTGAAACCGCATTATTTCCTTATGTGCCAGTCGATAAAGTTGAAGACAGTGTTGCTAATACGGGTTGTAAAACGCTGTTTAGTGTTCGGACAGGTCATCAATGTCAGCGCTGGGAGCCTTTTAATGAAGCCCACAGCGACCGTTTTAACATCACCCGTAATCTCTACAAAAATGTCCTAGGCAATAAGCTGTGCTTTGAAGAAATTAACCATGACTTGCAATTGGCATTTCGCTATACGTGGAAAGTGTCTGATACCTTTGGCTTTGTCAGAGACTGCGAGTTAGAGAACCTGGGTGACAAGGTAAGTAGTATTGAACTAGTTGATGGTCTACAAAATATTCTCCCTGCTGCAGCGCCTCGGGAAATCCAAAATACAGCCAGTAATTTGGTCGATGCTTACAAATGGTCGGAGTTGGATCACAGCACGGGTATGGCTTACTACACGCTTTATTCCGGTATTACAGATAAAGCTGCGCCTGCTGAATCGATGTGGGCAAATACAGTATTTTGCGTTGGTTTAGACGACTGTAAAATCTTGCTCAGTGCTAAGCAGTTAAACAATTTTAAACAAGCGCGGGCGGTTGTACCTGAGTCTTGCGTTCGCGGCGTACGTGGTGCATACCTTGTTAATGCCGCCTTTGATTTAGCAGAAAACACCTGTAAGCAATGGCGATTTGTCGCAGACGTAGAACAAACGCAGACGCAAGTTGTTGCGCTAAGGCAGCAATTACAGACAGCTGATAATATCCAGCAGACAATTACAGATTCTATCGATCAGGGTTCTAATGATTTATTGAAAATCATTGCCGATGTCGATGGCCTACAAACCACTGCTGAAGAGAATGTTAGTGTGCATCATTATGCTAACGTGCTGTTCAACAGTATGCGCGGCGGCGTTTTTGACAAACAATACCAAATTGATTTGTCCGATTTTAGGCAAATGCTTGGGTATTTTAACAAGCCAGTCTCACAGCACTACGATGTAGTGTTAGAGACTTGGTCTGC
>JBMZDT010000140.1:0-5938 GCA_049614505.1 Leucothrix sp. | reverse complement strand
GGCAGCAGTCCCAGCTCCAGACTCCTTGATAACAGGCGCGCCAACAACAATCATCCAACCCGCGTCAATTGCCTTATGCACTGGCAGTGCATCTACATATCCACCTGCAAAGATTTCATCTCTGACAACTTCAGTGATATTCACTTGGCCAAATAAGTCTTTAATCAGATGAATATGATTGATACGAGATAAAGCAATAAGCGGACTGGCATCCGCAATAATAACCCTTTGACTCATACTAGTTCTGACCCTTCTGAGTTTTAATCTAATAATTTATCAAGCGTTGCAGCTTCTACATCCGCGTCTTCTTTCGAATAATCCACAACAGGAATCCCCATTTCTGACACTGCTGTGAGCATCTCTGACAAAGATTTACCAGCTACTTTGGCAGCAGCAGCTAGTGACAATTCACGATTACGAAACATAGAAATGGCCAGCACCATTCTAACTTGCTCAAGATTAGGGATACCTGATAGCTGCTCCATACTCACTAAGAGCGCATCGGGTTTGCCACGGTTAGTAACCATGACTAAATCATTTTTTGCCTCACGTAACGCAACCGATGGGTTCGATTTCAATTGGCGTATATTGACAGCCTGCATTATGTTCTCCTTTTATGTAGGAACATTGGTAGTTTCTCATAGATACGAAAAAAATTCATTGGTATGCAATAATAACTTCCCTCAACCAATGCTATAACGACTCACCCTATGGCCAAACTCTACTTCTACTACTCCACCATGAATGCAGGTAAATCCACGACGCTCCTGCAATCCAGCTTCAACTATCGTGAGCGTGGCATGGACACCATGCTACTAACGGCCGCCTTTGACGACCGTTATGGTCAGGGCACGGTGACTTCACGCATCGGTCTGGCGCAAGATGCTGAGTTATTTAAAGCGGATGATAATCTCTTTGAGATGGTTCAAGATCATTTCGATAAATCTCCTATTCACTGCGTATTAGTTGACGAGGCACAGTTCCTCAGTAAAGAACAGGTTTGGCAGTTAAGTGAGGTGTGTGATCAGCTGAATATTCCTGTGCTATGTTACGGCATTCGCACTGACTTTCAGGGGCAACTCTTTCCTGGTAGCCAATGGTTACTCGCATGGGGTGATGTGCTTCAGGAATTAAAAACCATCTGCCACTGCGGCAGCAAAGCCAATATGGTGGTGCGAGTGGATGAAGCAGGCAATGCGATTCAAGAGGGCATGCAGGTGGAGATTGGTGGCAATGACCGTTATGTCTCACTATGCCGTAAACATTTCAAAGCGGCTTATTTCGTTGATGAGCCTAATACCCAATCCTAAACCCTACTGACTACCCATCACTTTCAGCCCATTTCATAAACCACAGCGCTGTGGCACAACATGCTGCAAATCCAATGACTAGAGGCATCACTGAACCAGTATAACTCTGGCCAACCAAGATCCCAAACGGCACTGAAATGAATGTCGATAGCGATCCAACCACCGCAGCGCCCACGCCCGCAACATGCCCTAACGGCTCCATTGCCATACTGGTTATATTGCCAAACAACACGCCGTTAAAAAATAAAATCACCACCATATACCCCATAAATAACCACAGGGGTGGCTGTGACCCCACAAGCCAGATAGCCAAAGCAAAGACCGACGAGATAACAATAATCGATACAAGCGACCAAAATGACAGCAAGCGCATTCCCCATTTCATGACGAGTCGTGAGTTTAAGTAAGATGCTACGCCAATGGATAAGGATAAAACGGCAAAATACGCAGGAAACTTCAAGCCCAGTCCGTACTGTTCTTGGAGAATCGGTTGTGCCATTGCGAGATAAGCAATGAATGGCCCTGACAACATCCCCATACTCAGGGTATAGCCTAGTGCAATACGGTTTTTTAATACCTCTTTAAAACCATTAACAATGTTTTTCACATTCAGCGGCTTACGCTTTTCAGAGGGCAGTGTTTCAGGCTGGCGGCAGGCAAACCAGATTAATAGCACGACGGCCAACACCCAGAAACAAGTGAAAATAGCGCGCCAATCGGCATAGTAGATAACCACTTGCCCAAGTAATGGGGCTAACATCGGAACGAGAATAAAAACCATCATAATTAATGACATGATTCTCGCCATGCCGCGTCCTTGGTACTCATCACGAATCAGCGCCATTGGGATAATACGTGGTCCAGACGCACCGATCCCTTGGGTAATGCGGGCAGCGATCATCATCTCAAAACTGTTCGCAAACGCAGCCATTAAACACCCTGCGATAAAAACCATCATGCCAATGTAGAGGGAAGGCTTACGACCCAGGCTATCAGAGAGTGGGCCAAAGATTAGTTGACCAATCGCCATGCCCAAAAACACCATTGAAATAACCAGCTGCGGGGCATTTGGATCGCTTACCCCTAAGTCCTTTCCAATGTCTGGTAACGCAGGCAGCATGCCATCAACAGTCAATGCAACCAAGGAGGTGGTGAGCGCCATTAATGCGATAAACTCAGCGAATGGCAGTCGTTGAGTTGGGGAAAATAGTGTCAAGAGATAGCCCAGCTGAAGTAAGGCTAAAGTATAGCAATCCGCTGTTTACTTAGCTGATAATTTCTCTCGCGCCTTAGTCAAAAAGCGCCTGAGTAGCGGCTCGGTGGTTAGGTCGATTGCGCGTTGATAAAGGCCTACCGCTTGCTGAGGATCAATGGCTGACAATAAATGTGCGTGGGTTACCAAGGCAGGCTGAAAAGTCCGAGTGCTAGCATGATCAATCCGATCAAGCTGCTCCAACCCTTTTTCGGCGCCAAATGCCTCGCCTACCGCAGCCGCCTGAGCAACAGCAGAACCTATGGTGGGATATAACTGCATCAATGCGGAATACAATTTCACGATCGCCTGCCAGTCCGTGACGCCTGTTTCTGCACGATGAATGTGTACAGACTGAATCGCTGCCTCTAGCTGAAACCGACCAATCTGATTCAACTTTTGCGCTCTGGACAAAGTATACGTCGCATATTTAATTAAATCCTTGTCCCAAAGTGTCGTATCTTGCTCACTTAATGAAACAAACTCGCCATCCTGCACTCGGGCCTCTGTTCGCACAAACGTCAGGGCGATCAGCGCATTCAGCCCCAATACTTCGGACTCTTCTGGTAGCAACTTTGCTAATAATGACGATAAATAAAAAGCCTCTTGCCCCAAATCACTCTCTGGGGTTAGCCAATCCAAGGAATACGCACCGTAAACCGCTTCAAGCACCGCATCTAACCGACTTGGCCAGTCCGTCATTTCGGGGATTTGAAAGGGAATTTTAGCGTCTCGGATTTTGCGTTTCGCACGAACCAAACGCTGGGCCATAGCGGTCGGTGATACTAAAAAAGCACGTGCGATATCGACCGCTTCCAAGCCTAACACCGTTTGTAGCATCAGCGGCGTGTGAATGCCGCGATCAATACTGGGATGCGCGCAAACGAATAATAATTTTAAACGCTCATCCGGCATTTGGGCTGGCGCTTCATCAGCAATCGCATCATCAGTATCTGTGAAATCGATACGTGAGGTTTTACGTTGCTCATCGGTTAATTTATTTCGTGCCACAGTTAAAATCCACGCTTCAGGGTTATTGGGTAAACCTATCTTCGGCCACGTCTTTAAGGCCTGCGCAAACGCATCAGATAGTGCATCCTCTGCCGACAAAATATCTGCCGTGCGCACCGCTAAAATAGACAGTAGCCGACCATAAGAATCTCGCGCGACCTGTTCAGCAGCGCGAGCTTCATCCGCCATCTCAGCCCATTGCCGAAGCGCGAACTTCGACCTTGCCATATTGGGCTGCGGGGCACTTAGCGGCCCAGCTCAGAGCAACATCTAGATCAGGAACATCGACAACGAAAAATCCACCGAGTGTTTCTTTGGTTTCCGCAAATGGCCCATCTTGAACCAACTGTTTACCATCGGCGTGACTCACGGTTGTTGCGGTTTGTGTGGGTTGTAGCCAATCCGTATCGACAAAGACACCCGCTTCTTGCAGTGCACCAATGTAAGCCCCGTAGACTTCTTTTTCTTTGGCCCAATCCTCTTCAGTCATGTCAGCGAAATCGGCAGGGTTTGAGTAGAGTAAAAAAGTGTAACGCATGATGATTCTCCTTATGCCGCTGTCGCAGCGTTTAAATTATTAAGTCCTGAGGCAAACACTTTACCCATCATTTTATCCATAAATAACCCTATCACACGGGCAATGGGGTTCATACCCATGTCCGCGTCCATAGACCAAGTGACTTGAGTACCCCCTTCTACCGCTGTTACTTTGATGGTTTGTGTTGGTTTTCCCATCGCCCCTAGGTCAAGCTGATAAACCACCTTATTATCAGTGATCGCAGCAACGGTTTGTGTTCCTTTGCCCTCTTTTCCCTCAAACTTAAAACCAGAACCGATGCCCGACTCTGGGCCAAAAAGGTCAATCTTCAAATTTGGGTCGGTTGCCTTGTAAGGGTTGAACTGCTGGTAGCCTGAGTTTGATGCAGCCAATGCCAAAACCGCTGCTGGGTCAGCTTTAACAAACTGCGAACGCTCTACATGTACATGCTTTGGTACTAAGTAAGTGGCTGCAATTGCGAGTGTAGTGATACCAGCGCCGATGGTTAATACTTGTGAAATTTCCATGATGTTGCTCCTTAAATAATGGGTTAATTTTGTTGCCTTTCACTAGCGTGACGTTTGGGATGCTCGCCAATCGACATCTTTTTAAAATTATTTTTAATTTTTTTCATTTGCTGTCTATTGAACAATTGATCTGGCGGTTGCTCAAAGGCTTGTGAAGCACTTCTGCAACAATGTTGGCTGATAGAAATACACACTCATTTCGCTTAAACTAGACAGCAATCGCCTTATATCAAAAACATCTGAAACCTTCGCTGTTTCGTAATAATGTTGGCGTATAACGCTAAATTAATAAACAAAAAGGAAAATACGCGCATGAGTCATGACGTCGTAGACGCACGAGTTTCACCCATCAAACACCTTGGTGTTCTGTCAAGAATGGAAGTTAACCGACTATTAGATGATAGTCGCGGCAGTGCTTACCGCTTATATCGAAATTGCTCGCTGGCGGTGTTGAACTCGGGCGATCAGTCTGATGACACCCACGAAGTACTCACTCGCTTTGAAAAATTTAATGTCACCGTCGTTTCACAAGAACGCGGCATCAAGCTAGAACTGAAGAACGCTCCTGCATCAGCCTTTGTTGATGGCAAAATGATTCAGGGCATTAACGAGCAACTATTCTCAGTACTACGCGATGTCGTCTATATCAATGACGCGATTCTTGACAATCCAAAGTTTGACCTCACTGACAGTGAAATGACAACGGACGCGGTGTTCCACATCATGCGTAACGCCGATGTTTTACACTCAGGCAAAGGCCCGCAGCTAATTGTTTGCTGGGGTGGTCACTCTATTTCACGCCTTGAGTACGACTATACAAAATCGGTCGGTTACGAGCTTGGGCTACGCGACATGGATATTTGCACGGGCTGTGGCCCTGGCGCTATGAAAGGCCCAATGAAAGGTGCGACGCTGAGCCATGCTAAGCAGCGTATCCAAACGGGTCAGTACCTTGGTATTACTGAACCCGGAATTATTGCAGCAGAATCACCCAACCCAATTGTAAACGAGCTGGTCATCATGCCAGACATTGAAAAGCGCTTGGAAGCATTCGTTCGCACAGGCCATGGTATTGTGGTGTTCCCTGGTGGAGTCGGCACGGCGGAAGAGATTCTCTATATCTTAGGTATTTTATTGCATCCTGATAATGCAGAAATTCCATTCCCACTGGTGTTTACCGCACCTGCTACATCTAAAGATTATTTCACTCAGATCGATGAGTTTATTGGCGCAACACTAGGCCCCAAAGCACAAGCGCTTTATGAGATTGTGGTGGATGATCCTCAGCGTGTTGCTCAGA
>JBMZDT010000139.1:0-5950 GCA_049614505.1 Leucothrix sp. | reverse complement strand
TATTTCTCCTAATTTGTTGCTGCCATGTTGAGGTTGATGCCTTGTATGGTGAGGCCAATTAAGCACGGATTCTGAAGTATTGATGACTTCTGATGTGTGTTGTTGGCGATTCGATAATTACAAAAGGTATGAGGAATATGAAATCATTAAAGCTTAAATCTAAAGCGATACTTGCGGCATGTGCTGTGAGCTTACTAGCCGTCACCAGCAGCGTTTCAGCTAAAGACAGCACCAAGCCCATTGTCATCCCAATTCACAACTGGTCTAGCCAGATTGTGATGGCGCATGTGATCGGTGGCATGTTTAAAAGCATGGGTAACAACGTTGAGTTTGTTCCGGCTGACACGCAAGCGGTTTATGAGTCAATTCGTAATGGTGATGTCACGATCTCTCACGAAGTTTGGCAGTCTACTTTTGGTAAGTCTTTCTACAATGCGATGGCTAAGGGTGGCGTTATCGACGCGGGCACGCACGCGGCTACTACATTGGAAGAGATGGGTGTACCAACGTGGGTGATCGAAAAGAACCTTTGCCCAGGCCTACCTAACTGGGAAGCACTAAAATCAGATGAGTGTGTGAAGAACTTTACGACGGCTGACTCTGGCGGGAAAGGCCGCTGGTTAGAAGGTCCTCAAAGCTGGCACGGCGACTTAATGCCTGAGCGTCTTGAAGCATTAGGTCTGTCTGACAAGTGGATGATCAAATTTGCAGGTGGTGCAGATGCACTTTGGACTGAGCTAGCCTCAGCAAAGAAAGAAGGTCGTGGTACGGTCGTCTTTAACTGGACACCAAACTTCACAGATGCGGAAGGCTACACCTTTATTGAGTTCCCTGAGCACAAGCCTAACTGCCGTAAGTCAGAGGGTGGTGATGGTCGTTGTGGTTCTCCAAAAGGTTGGTTGAAGAAAGCGGCGAACTATAAGTTCCCTAAAACTCACCCTGCTGCATACACCGCTTTTTCTAAAGTATCGTTTACAACTAAGCAGGTTGGTGAAATGGCCGCATTAGTTGATATTGAAAAAATGGATCATAAAGACGCAGCGGCAAAGTGGCTTGCTGACAATGAAGCTACTTGGAAAAATTGGACTAAGTAATACGCTTGATCCACTTACCTTGTCTATGAGGTAAGTCGCTGAATCCCTTTCGCTTCGCATTGCTAGGAGTGAAAGGGATTTAGCACGTTAAGGGCTACACAAATCTATCAATTAATACCCACGCAGTGGGAATCATCACATTCTGGGGCAACAGATACCTATGTCATCACAAGCTGAAACTTCTCATTCAGGCGATCCAGTCATCCGCTGTGAATCGGTGTACAAAATTTTTGGTGATAATGCCGAAAGCATGATGAAAAGTTCAGGTGGTGTAGTCGATGCCGCTAAATTTCAGGAAGCGGGCTGCATTGTTGGTGTCAATAATGCGTCGTTTGAAGTATATGAAGGTGAGCTGCTGATTATCATGGGGCTGTCAGGTTCTGGTAAGTCGACGCTGCTCCGCTGTATTTCAAAATTAACGGATGCTACTGCGGGTAAGATATTCATCGAAGGCGATGACATCTTAAAAATGAAAAATAAGCAGTTGATCAAGCTGCGCCGTAGCAAAATGGGCATGGTGTTCCAAAGTTTTGCACTCTTGCCGCATAAAACCGTATTAGAAAATATTGCTTTCCCTTTGCAAGTTAAAGGCGTGAGCACCAAAGAAAGTATGCTGCGTGCTAAAGAAATGGTGGATTTGGTCAGTCTTACGGGCCGTGAAAACTATTTCCCACGTGAGTTATCTGGTGGTCAACAGCAGCGTGTGGGGATTGCCCGTTCGCTAGCGATTGAGCCAGATATTTGGTTTTTGGATGAGCCGTTCTCAGCGCTTGATCCATTAATCCGTAAAGAAATGCAGGATGAGTTTTTACGCCTGCAAGGCACATTAAATAAAACGATCTTATTTGTGACACATGATTTTGATGAAGCGTTACGATTAGCAGATCGCATCGCCATTATGAAAGATGGCATTATCGAACAGCTGGATACGCCTGCGAATATCGTACTGAATCCTGCCACGGAATATGTGCGCAAATTTACTGAAGAAGTGCCGCGTGAAAAGGTGCTTAAGATCAAGTCCATTATGGAGCCTGTGACCGCAGGTGAAGATGTGAGTGACCTTAAAGTATCTCAAGATGCAATTATTGGCTCTGTTGCCGAGTCCATTTTAAATGCTAATCGCCCGGTGGCTGTTGTGGATGCTGACAATCAAATCGTGGGGACAATACGTCGCTCCGGTGTCGTGAGCACGTTGTTTGGTGGCAGTGAGGGGCAAACATAATGCTGGATGCGCTAAAAGAACGAAAGTCCTTGCAGTTTTTGCTGCTCCTAGCGGTATTCCTACTGTTGTGCATGGTTGTGCCGCAGTCAGATGCCAATTGGCTCTGGCGTTTACCCGCTCTATTTAAAGAACTACCGACCATTATTAATGACTCTGTTAACTACGTGATGTTTGAGTGGTTTCCGATTGATGTCTACGACCCTGATATTGAAGAATATGAGCAAAAGCCGCTGTTTGGTGAGATTACCCGGGCAGTTTCTCGTTCAATCCTATTTTTGATAGAGCTTGTAAGGGAAATTTTGCTAGGGGGCGTGAAGACGATTGTAACGTTTACAAGTTGGGATTGGGCAACCGCTAACCCTTGGGCAAAATGGCCTGCCTTGCCTTGGACGGTAGTTACTGGGGGTATTGCAGTCTTGGGTTATGCACTGGGCGGTATCCGACTAGCACTGTTTGTCGGTGGTGCATTTGTTTACATCGCTGTTTTTGGGCAGTGGGAACCGTCAATGCAAACCTTGTCCTTTGTCTTGATTGCTGCGCCTGTTGCGGTGCTGCTCGGCCTCTTATTAGGCGTGTGGGCGTTTAAGAGTAAAACAGTCGAGTCAGTTATCAACCCACTGCTGAATATGGCACAGATTATTCCGCACTTTTCCTACCTTATCCCGGTCATGGTGTTTTTTGGCATTGGTGATCATGCTGGGGCGATTGCAACCGTTATCTTTGCAACACCCCCCATGGTACGTCTCACATTACTTGGTCTAAAGAAAGTCCCACCCGAGGTAGGTGAAGCAGGTTTAATGACAGGTTGCACGGATCGCCAGCTCATGCGCAAGGTATTGATTCCATCTGCGCGGCGCGACATTTTAATTGGGGTAAACCAAGTGATTATGCAGTGCTTGGCAATGGTGGTTATTGCCTCATTGATTGGTGCGAAAGGCTTGGGTAATGACTTATTGATTGCGCTGAATCGCCTTCGTATTGGCTCTGCGTTAGAGATTGGTGTGTGCATTGTATTGTTAGCGATTGTACTCGATCGGCTGTCATTGGCATGGGCCAATAAGCAGACAGACTATTTCGCTGACTTGTCATTTAAGGAACGGCACAAACACTTCCTGATGTTTTTAGTCGTTTTTGCGGTAGGTGTCGTACTGGCTATTCTAGGATCGTTTGTGTTTAAGGAAGGGTTTAACTACCTCTACCTCATTCCACACAATAAAGGATTCACAACCGAAGCCTTCTGGCAAGCGGGCGTTGACTGGGTTTGGGATACCTTCTTCTACAGCCTTAAGAGCTTCAATGAATGGTTGATTGTTGAGGTATTAATACCCGTTAAAGAAGCCTATTTAGCGATGCCAGTGATCGCAACATTTGTCTTAACCATGGGGATTGGCTTCATTGTTGGTGGCATCCGCTCGGCACTCATTATTGGTGGATTATTGTTATTCATTGCACTGACTGAGTGGTGGGATCGTGCTTTGATTACCTCTTACTTGGTGACGGTGAGTGTAGTTATCTCAAGCATTATTGGTATTGTGGCGGGTACGATATGCGCGCAACACCCAACCTCCACACGCTTTATGCTGAATGTTTGCGATACTTTCCAAACCTTCCCATCGTTTATCTATCTGATTCCAGTCATGATGCTATTTGGTGTGACTGATACCTCCGTGCTGATAGCGATTGTTGTTTACGCCACCGTACCCGCGACTCGCTACACCATAGAAGGCTTACGTAGCGTGCCTGAAACATTGCATGATGCGGGCTCTATGTCTGGGGTGAACCGCCTGCAACGTTACCTGTCCATTGAGCTACCGATGTCATTCCCACATTTGGCCTTGGGCGTGAACCAGACAGTGGTGTTTGCACTGTCGATGGTCATTATTGGCGCCATGATTGGTACAGATGATTTGGGTCAGCTGATTCTAGGTTCTTTGTCAGATAAGAAAGGAGTAGGCAACGGCTTGGTGCTAGGCGTTTGTGTGGCGTTTATTGGGTTGGCGATTGATCAAGTGATTAGGACTTGGGCAAACCAGCGAAAACAGGCACTGGGACTGGCGTAGTAAAAGTCTAAGGTTTACGGCAAACAATAATTTAGTATTAGATACTACAACTAAAGTTGTAGTACTTTGATTAATATCAATAAATTGGATTAAAAATTGTACATATCTTGGCTTTTTACCATGATAGTTTCTCCCTAAGTTTGGTCAATGCTTAGGGGGGAAGCAATGTTAGAACCAACATTAGAAATTAATTATCGCTTATATGAATTGTCGGATTCGCTTAACTGGATTGAGCTTGAAAGAGGTATCGCGTCTGTTATTGGTAGCCAATACGCCTCCATCGTGCGCTTAGTATGTGGTGCAGTTTATCTAAAATCCTTTTTTGAACTGTCTACTCAAGAATTTATAGAGCAGTGGCCACAGTGCCCATATTTTCGTTATTTTTGTGGAGAAGATGCCACAGGTCATAATATTGCCTCCTTTCCAATATCGTGCCAGACACTAGACATGTTGACACACAAACTAACGGGGGATGCACATGATGCGATGATTGAAGCACTGCAAGCAACGTCAGTGCCTAGCCAGTACGTTCATTAAGAACTATAAGCCACAAGCAATTGTACTTGAAAAAAAATTATGCAATGCTAGTAGTCGGAAAAGGCGTCCGCTCGTTCAACTATTAAAGACCAATCATGAAACTACTGCTTGCAGATGATCATACCTTGTTCAGAGAAGGGTTTTCGATGATCATCAGTTCTACTATTGCTGGTTCAGAAATATTCCCTGCTAATGACTGGGATGAGGCACTTGCTATGGTCAATAAGCAAGACTTCGATATCGCATTATTGGATTTGTTTATGCCAGGAATGAGATCGTGGGAGGAGGAGTTATCTGCATTTATATCTGCAGCACCGCGAGTGCCTGTTTGCATTGTTTCGTCTTCAAATAATCAATCCCATATACGACAGGCCTTTAAATTGGGTGTGAAGGGGTACATCCGTAAAACCTCCGGCGCTGTCGAAGTTAGAAATGCGTTATCTAGAGTACTGAAAGGCGATCGTTACATACCAAGTTCTATTTGGAATGGGTTGCCCCAGGCCAATGAAACGGCAAGTTTGAAACTGACGTGGCGGCAAAAAGAGATACTCATGTTAATCGCTGAAGGCAGCAGTAATAAGCAGATTGGATCGCTCTTGGACATCACCGAAAGTACGGTTAAACGGCATGTTTATAACCTGTTTAAGGCACTAGATGCCAAAAATAGAATTGATGCTGTGCAAATAGCTAAAGATCGGGGGCTATTGCTAAATCAATGACCCCTAAGCAAAGTGCAAATTCTGAGCGTTCACCAATTGAGAGTCTCAGTGCAATACTAACTCCCCAGCAGGTTAGTCACTTTGTTAAAAAAGCCGTGCCGGATTTAAAGCTAGCCACTCAGTCGCTCCAGGAATCACTAGAGCAGCAGCGTTGGGACGAGGCAGCAGAACACGCTCATAGATTGAAATCTACGATTAGCTTGTTTTGTGTAGATGCACTTGTGGAGAGCTTGGACAGCATTGAAGAAGGCCGCTCTGAAGTGATTCAGCTACCAGAGTTTACAGACAACTTAGTGGCGCAGTGCCAGCAATTAATAG
>JBMZDT010000138.1:0-5953 GCA_049614505.1 Leucothrix sp. | reverse complement strand
GCCTCTGCTTCCATCAGCGTTGGCTTATCCTGAGCACTGCTTTTCATTAAAGAATATTTTACAGACTCCGCTTCAACTAAGGCCTCTATGGTATTTTCGACCTCCCAGCTGCGACAGCGCGCACTGGTCAGGCGACCATCAGAAAAACGCATCAATACTGATTTTTTAGTTTCTGTTAGCAATGTTAGCATTGCCGAGTTTTTTTCTAGAAATATCGTTCTCAGCTCTTCAAATAACACTGACTTATGGACGAACTGATTAGCACTCATAACCATCTCCTATTGTTTGATTAGCATCTAATTCCCCAATCACATGCTTTAACTTCATTTTTATTATTATGAGCTCTAAAATTTAATACTACTCAGACTACTAACTGTAGTCCATTGAGCACAAAAAACAACTGAGTTACGATGAGCGCTCTAAAAACACTCACCTATCCGACCAATGGAAGGGGATCAAGTTCAGTACATTTTCATTAAGTAATCAATCTAGCAAAACCCGCCATTTGCCCTGCTAGATTGCCCCAGCTGATTAGCGGGTTAGTACCCGTACTGAGATCACATGCTCTGCATTTTGCAGTGCCTCGATCACCACATCAGAAGGTACCGCTGCCAAGTCCAAAATGTTGTAAGCAACCTCCCCACGACTCTTATTAACCATATCAAGGACATTCACATTGTCCTTCGCAAACTGCGATAAAACGTTACCCAACACACCCGCAACATTGTGGTTGGTAAACGTAATGCGACAAGCAGCTTCTCCCCAAGCCATTTCTGTATTGGGAAAATTTACCGAATTAACGATATTGCCTTTTTCCAGGTAATTCTTTAACTGATCCACTGCCATTCGGGCACAGTTTTCCTCCGCTTCTGCTGTGCTTGCCCCAATGTGCGGCACCGCTACAACCTTCTTATGAGCAATCAAACAAGGCTCAGGGAAATCACACACATATTGCTTTAACTCACCCGCATCCAAGGCGTTAACAACGGCCTGTTGATCAACAATTGCAACGCGTGCAAAGTTCATAATCGATGCCGTTGGCTTCATAAGCTTTAAGGTCTCGGCATTGATCATGTTCATTGTCGGTGCGATCGCAGGCACATGCAGCGATAAATAATCCACCTCACTTAACAGCGCCTCCATAGATTCCATACGACGAACATCCGCTGATAGTTTCCAAGCAGCTTCAATTGAAATAGCGGGATCAAAGCCAATCACCTGCATATCTAGGGCTAATGCCGCGTTCGCAACCAGCGAGCCTATGGCACCTAAACCAATGATACCCAAGGTCTTACCAGCAAGTTCATTTCCTGCAAACTGCTTTTTTTCTTTCTCCAAAAGCTTAGACATTTCATCGGCATCATCCATGTCACCCAGTGTTTCAACAAAAGCCTTACCCTGCAAAATGCCCCGAGAGCTGAGCAACATACCGGTTAAAACTAACTCCTTTACGGCATTGGCGTTAGCGCCTGGCGTATTGAATACAACCACCCCTTTTTTAGCATAGTCCTCAACCGGTACGTTATTCGTACCCGCACCGGCACGCGCGACCGCAATGACTGATTCTGGTAAGACCTCATCATGCAGTTTTTGGCTGCGCAACACGATACCATCTGGCTCAACAACATCAGCGGCAACGGTGTATTTATCACTCTCAAAGCGGCTCAGGCCAATGTCTGCAATTTTGTTATATGTACGAATTTGAAACATGTTTTTTACCCTAAAAATAAATATGAACAGCGCGTAAACTTAAGCGTCAGAGACTGCTTGGTAAGCCCAACTCAGCCACGGCATGAGTCGCTCCAAATCAGAAGAATCAACGGTAGCCCCACCCCAGATACGTAAGCCTTCAGGCGCATCACGATAAGCACCAATGTCATACGCCACACTTTCCGCTGCTAATAGCGCAATCATCGATTTGACTTGTTCAGCGGTGGCATCAACGGTTAGGCAAATACTGGTATTGGATAAAGTCGCCGGATCTTTTGCCAAAAAATGAATCCAATCATTTGCTTCCACGAACCCAGCGATAACCCGTAGATTCTCTTGTGACTTTTCAATGACCGCAGCGGTGCCGCCTAAACTTTCCACCCAGTTCAACGCATCTAGATAATCCGCCACGCATAACATTGAGGGGGTATTGATGGTTTCACCACGGAAAATGCCTTCAATAAGCTTTCCATTTTTCGTCATTCGGAATAATTTAGGCATGGGCCAAGCTGGCGTGTAATTTTCTAAACGCTCAACCGCACGAGGACTCAAGATAAGCACACCATGAGCACCCTCACCACCCAGTGCTTTTTGCCAGCTGTAAGTCACTACATCAAGCTTTTCCCATGGCATCTCCATCGCAAAAACCGCAGAGGTCGCATCGCAAATAGTCAGACCTTCTCGATCATTAGCAATCCAATCACCATTGGGCACTTTCACACCGGACGTCGTACCGTTGTAGGTAAAAACGACATCATGATTAAAATTGATAGTGGATAGGTCAGGTAACTCACCATATGCAGCATCAAACACGCGCACATTATCTAGCCTTAGTTGTTGCGTAATATCAGTGACCCAGCCCTTACCAAACGACTCCCAAGCCAACACATCCACACCCCGTGGGCCGAGTAAAGACCACAGTGCCATTTCTACCGCGCCAGTATCTGAACCCGCCACAATTCCAACACGGTAGCCTTCAGGCAATCCTAGGAGCTCAGCTGTTTTGGTACATGCTCTGCTTAAAACCGACTTGCCAATGGAAGAGCGATGAGAACGACCTAGCGCATCAATAGGTAGCGCGGCCAGATCATAGCCTGGCCGCTTACTACAAGGACCTGAAGAAAAATTAGGATTTTGCGGTTTAACTTGGGGCTTCATAAACAATCGCTCAGTTGACATTGAATGAAATAACCAGGTAATTTCTACACTGAATAGTAAAGTTATTTATTATGCCACCATCTAAGCAATTATGTAAATTAAAACATACCTAAGACATTAAATTTACATTACCTATTAGTGAGTAGTATAGTAAAAAGCCTATTGTGCATAGTCACTCCCTGCACGATCTAAAATAACTTTCAAATCGCCAAAGTGCTTATCCGATTGATCAGGATACTCTTCCAACTCGCGCGCTGTTTTTTCAGCCACCTTATCTGACAACACCCTTAAGGATTGCCCCGTTTGCAACGCACGAATGTACGTTTCCGCTGAGCGCTCAAAATAGTACAAACGATTAAAAGTCTCAGCTACCGTATCACCCATCACTAACAAACCATGATTCCCCATGATCATCACTTTAACTTTTGGGTCGCCCAGTAACCTTGCGCAACGCTCTCCTTCACTTTCAAAAGCTAGTCCACCATAACTATCATCAATCACATATCGGTTGTAAAAGGTTGCAGTGTTTTGATCGATGGGCAGCAACCGACTATCTTCAAGTGATGCCAGCACCGTGGCAAAAATAGAATGCACGTGCATTACACAACGTGCATGCGGGCAATGACGATGCACACCACCGTGCAATCCCCAGGCCGTTGGGTCTGGGGCATCTGGGCCACTCAGTGCATCAGGATCATTCGCATCCAGAAACAAAATATCGCTGGCTTTAATCAAGGAGAAATGACGTTGGTTCGGGTTAATCAGAAACTGAGTTCCTTCATTATTAACGGCCAATGAAAAGTGATTCGCGACTGCTTCGTGTAAATTTAATCGTGCGGCGGTTTGAAACGCTGCGGCAAGATCCACACGTTCCTGCCAAAAAGGTAATTCCATAATTCTCTCCATTAATGATTGATGACCATACGCTGCGATTAGCTAGGTTTAGCAGACAGATTAAGCACAACATAATTGTGGCAGCTTACCCAAAGCGCCAAAATCTGTCACTATATGCAGTTATCAAGCTTCTCAGCTAAGTACTCATTGGCATCTAGTATGGAATCACCCATTTCCGTTTCGTTTTTACTCGTTAGATTATTTCCTTTGTATTGTCTAATTTTGGGTACTGAAGTACTGCGCTTAGCCAACCGCTACGCAGGTAAGCGTTTATTCGAATGGCATTACACTAGCCTCAATGGGCTTCCAGTTGAAGCCAGCAACAGTAATGAAATTGTTGTCGAAAATGCACTCAAGAACTGCAAACATACCAACTACCTATTAGTCATTGCGGGCGATGATCCTCTTGCTGAGTTCTCACCAGAGATGAAGCATGTGTTACAACGATTAAGTCGGCAAAAAGTCATTATGGGCTCGATTGACAGTGGTGCATTTGTCTTGGCTGAAGCGCAGCTGCTACGCAATCAATCCATCACGCTCCATCCCACGGGTACAACCTCCTTTATCGAGCGTTATCGCAGCGCCAATATCACTATAGAGCAAGGCGAAATGTTGATTGATGAACGTCGTTTGAGCTGTGCGGGCGGGCTCAGTGTTGTCCCTATGATGCTACATCTGGTCGGTCAGTATGGTGGCGAGGCACTAGTACATGCGGTTGCACATGACATGCGAATTAACCCAGCTGAGCTGTCTAGCCCCAATACGGGGATGAAGGCGAGCCGGGTTTATAACAACTCAGGCATTGTTAGTCGTGCGTCATTGTTAATGCGCACTTACGTTGAAGACCCACTGAGTATCCCAGAGTTAGCCAAGCAATTAAGCGTGTCAGAGCGTGGTTTGTTTCGTAAATTTCAAGCAGAGCTAGGGCTTTCACCGAGTCGCTATTATGTGATTTTAAGATTGCAGCATGCACGTCACATGCTATTACAAAGCCAATGCTCTATGACTGAGGTGGCGCTCGCTTCAGGTTTTAGCTCCCTTGGAAGCTTGTCGCGCGCGTTCAAACGGGAGTTTGGTATATCGCCTAAAGAAATGCTAGGGCAAGTTCGTGAGCATGGGTATGCTGGCATCGTGCCAGAAGCGCAGGCACACAGCCGCTTAAACTGGCCGCCCGAGTCATCCTAAGCCGCTTAAAAAACCTTGAGGTGATGGCTCAAGCCACTGTCCAATTCATTGCGAATAATCTCCAGACCTTTAACCACATCCTCAAATTCTACTGGCCCCGTTACACAGATGCGTACCGCTTGCGGCACCGCAAATCGTCCTACGGCAAATGGCTCACTCGTTAACACGGCAACGCCTTTGTCACTGAGCCTTTCTGCAAAATCGGCTGCCCGCCAAGGTTCAGGCAATTGCAGCCAGACATGAAAACTCCCCTGCAATATAGTCACATCATAATCTGCCAAGATCTGTCCTGCTGCCTCAAGACGCTTGGCTAACTGCGCTTTGATACGTTGTTGGCTTAACGCAAAGGCATCCGTGCCCACCCAACGCTGCGCCACCTCAATAGTGAGAGGTGAAGTAAACCAGCAATGCGAACGAATGGCGGCTGACACGTGTAAATTGAGTTTCGGCGGTGTGAGTAAATAGCCAACCCGCAGACCACCCGCCAGCATCTTAGAATGGCTATTGATATGTAACGATCGATTAGGATTTAGCTGATAAAACCCTGGTGGTTTTTCTTCACAGTAGTAACCTGAAATCACATCCTCAATAATCCAAAGATTGTAACGCTCAGCAATGTCTACTATGGCCTGCTGGCGCTTTAAGGTCATTTTTGCGTTGCTAGGGTTTTGCGCTATTGGCGTACAATACAACGCTCGAAAATTCCCTGACTTACACTGCGCCTCCAAGACCTCAGGCACGATGCCTTGCTCATCTTGGGGCAACCCTGTGAGCTTAATCCCCATTTGCGCAGCCGTAGCGCTAAGCCCAGGATACGTTAAGCCTTCACACAATAAATGCTCACCGGGGCGAACTGTTGCCGCCAACGCGAGGGTAATCGCATGCTGCCCACCGCAGGTAATCGTAATATTCTCAGCATCACAATCAATACCTTGACCTTGCAGCCACTGCGACGCCCACTCCCGCTGCCGCAATGCGCCCTTTTCAGGTTGATAGCCAACAAGAT
>JBMZDT010000137.1:0-5976 GCA_049614505.1 Leucothrix sp. | reverse complement strand
TAACACTTACCCTGACAATCAGGAAAATAATCAACGCCAGAATTTATAAAGAACTGATATAAAGCCTCTGCTGCTGGCGCAAGCTGGATATTACTATGGCGTGCCACCTGCCACTTACGAATGACAGGTAACCCCTCAATATCAAACACCTTAAGGCGGCCCTCTTTAATTTCAGCCGCAACCGTGTGTGCAGAGATTAGCGCAACTCCCAATCCTGCCATAACCGCTTGTTTAATCGATTCATTATTACCGACTTCCATCCCGATACGCGGTGAAATACCTGCCTCTTCAAACAGCCTCAACATCACTAGGCGCGTACCAGAGCCCTCTTCACGCACCAAAAAAGACTCCTCTTCCATCTCACTTAACTGAAGGTTCTTTTTATCAATGAAAGGATGATCGGGTGAACCGACAATCACATGCGGGTGATCACCAATGACTTCAACATCGACCTCCATTTCTTTAGGAGGACGCCCCACCACTAAGAAGTCAAATTCGTAGTTGCGGAACGCTTTAAAAATGCTCTCTCGATTGCCGATGCGAATGCGAACATCAATATGCGGGTGATATTTTTTAAACTCTGCAATGAGACGAGGGGCAAAATAATTAGCAGAATTGAAAATCCCTAAAGAAACTCGCCCGCTGGTTTTGTCGCCTAACTTCTCTAAAGAGTGTTGGCACATCTCTAATACATTTTCGATACGTGAACTGGCCAGCAGAATCTCTTTTCCAAAAACAGAAGGCTGAATTCCCTCGCTGGTTTTGATACTCAGTGGCATGCCAACATTATCTTCCAACAAACTTAGCTGCTGGGAGACGGCTGGTGGGGAGATATTCAGCTCAGAGGCCGCCCCTTTAATGGTACCCATGCGGATGTAAGCACTGTAAGCACGGAATTGTTTTAATGTTATACGGCCTAGCTTGGGTGTGGCGTTGTTTCTCATCGCAGCGCTCCTCCTTTGTATTCGTCAACAGACGATGCAAGTATGGACATAGTCTTCTGCATCATCAGGTAGGTCAAACAATCGCTTATTAGCCCTTGGCTAAATAAATCTTCATCGAATGCGTGTGGAGGAGTGATTGGTTTAGGTAGCAATCCTCTTTCAAGTTTACGTTGACGTTAACGTAAATTGCAACGTAACATAAAATGATCTGTATCGGCACTCAAAGGACATACCCATGACTACCCACTACCCTTCTCTCAACTTTGGCCTTGGCGAAGAGATCGATATGATGCGGGAGACGGTTCGTCAGTTTTCAGATAATGAAATCGCACCGCGCGCAGCTCAAATCGATAAAGACAATGAATTCCCTAATGACCTGTGGCAAAAATTTGGTGAATTAGGCTTGCTGGGTATGACCGTCTCTGAAGAGTATGGTGGCAGTGATATGGGCTACCTAGCACATACGATTGCGATGGAAGAAATCAGCCGGGCCTCTGCTTCAGTTGGCCTATCCTATGGCGCGCATTCCAACTTATGTGTCAATCAGATCTATAAAAATGGTACTGATGCGCAGCGTGCAAAATACCTTCCTAAATTATGCTCGGGCGAACACATTGGTGCACTGGCCATGTCTGAACCGGGCTCTGGTTCTGATGTAGTCAGCATGCGTTTGAAAGCCGAGAAAAAAGGTGATCACTACGTCCTTAATGGCAATAAAATGTGGATTACGAATGGCCCTGACGCCAATACCTATGTCATCTATGCAAAAACTGATATCGATGCAGGCCCAAAAGGCATTACTGCTTTTATCGTTGAACGGGATTATCCTGGATTTTCACGCCATCAAAAGCTAGATAAGCTAGGCATGCGTGGCTCCAACACCTGCGAGCTGGTGTTTGAAAACTGCGAAGTGCCTGCTGAAAATATACTGGGGCAAGAAGGCGGTGGCGTTCGTGTTTTAATGAGTGGGCTAGATTATGAGCGCACCGTGTTGTCTGGCGGTCCAGTTGGCATTATGCAAGCCTGCCTAGACGTCGTTATTCCTTATATTCATGAGCGCAAGCAGTTTGGGCAAAGCATTGGTGAGTTCCAACTGATGCAAGGTAAAGTCGCCGATATGTACACGGAGCTGAGTGCATCCCGCGCCTATCTTTACGCCGTTGCAAAAGGCTGTGATCGTGGCGAAGAGTCTCGTAAAGATGCCGCTGGCGTGATTCTTTACACTGCTGAAAAAGCCACACAAATGGCACTACAAGCGATACAAGCACTGGGCGGTAATGGCTACACCAATGAATACCCAACAGGCCGCTTACTACGCGATGCCAAGCTTTATGAAATTGGTGCTGGCACCTCTGAAGTTCGCCGCATGCTGATTGGCCGCGAGCTATTCAAAGAAACGCACTGATATGGCAATCGACACGGCAATCAAAAGTAAGATCAATGCCCGCTCCGCCGAATTTGTCGCTAATAGCGACGCAATGCAATCACTCGTTGATGATTTGGCGATGAAGCTTGATTCAATCAAATTAGGTGGTGGCGAGCAGTACCAAGCTCGCCATAAGTCGCGCGGCAAATTATTGGCCAGAGAGCGTATCGATGCGTTACTTGATCCAGGTTCCCCTTTTTTAGAACTGTCGCAGCTCGCCGCGTATGAGGTTTATGAGGAAACGGTCAATGCGGCAGGAGTGATCACAGGCATTGGTCGAGTGAGCGGTCAAGAGTGCATGATTGTCGCTAATGATGCGACGGTCAAAGGAGGCTCTTACTACCCTTTAACGGTTAAAAAACACATCCGTGCCCAAAGCATTGCGGAGCAAAACCACCTTCCCTGCCTTTATCTGGTGGATTCGGGGGGTGCTAACCTGCCGCGTCAAGACGAGGTATTTCCTGATCGTGAGCACTTCGGGCGTATTTTCTTTAATCAAGCCAATATGTCAGCCAAAAATATCCCACAGATAGCCGTTGTCATGGGCTCTTGCACTGCGGGAGGCGCTTATGTGCCTGCCATGGCTGATGAATCGATCATCGTAAAGCAGCAAGGAACTATCTTTTTAGCCGGCCCGCCATTGGTGAAAGCAGCGACTGGCGAAGTCGTTTCAGCAGAAGCGTTAGGCGGTGCTGATCTCCACTGCAAAACCTCTGGTGTCACGGATCACTATGCGCAAAACGATCACCACGCCTTGCAATTAGCACGGCAGTCCATTGCCTATTTAAATCGGCAGAAACCGACGCCGTTAAATTACAAACAAGTTCAAGAGCCGCTATTCGATAGCAAAGAGATTTACGGCATTATTCCTAAAGATTCACGTCAGCCCTACGACGTGAGAGAGGTCATCGCCCGCATTGTTGATGCGTCGGCATTTAATGAGTTCAAAGCACTTTACGGAACGACCCTAGTGTGTGGCTTTGCCCATTTATATGGCTACCCTGTTGGCATCGTAGCAAACAATGGCATTTTATTTGGTGAGTCAGCGCAGAAAGGCGCGCATTTTATCGAGCTATGCGCGCAGCGGAAGATTCCACTGATTTTCTTACAAAATATCACCGGCTTTATGGTCGGTGCGCAGTATGAAGCAGCGGGAATCGCTAAGCACGGAGCCAAAATGGTTACCGCCGTGGCCTGTGCCCAAGTGCCTAAAATAACGGTACTCATTGGTGGCTCGTTTGGTGCTGGAAATTATGGAATGTGTGGTCGAGCCTATGACCCTAATTTCTTGTTTATGTGGCCCAATGCGCGTATCTCTGTCATGGGGGGCGAACAAGCCGCTGGCGTATTGGCACAAATTAAAAACGACCAAAAACAAGCACGTGATGAGCTCTGGAGCGATGAAGCACAGACGGCCTTCAAACAACCCATTCTTGACACCTACGAAACACAAGGTCACCCGTACTATGCCTCGGCGCGCTTATGGGATGACGGTGTCATTGACCCCGCTGAAACACGCATGGTGCTAGGACTCTCCCTGTCAGCCAGTTTGAACAAACCCATCGCAGAAAGCCGCTTCGGCGTGTTTAGGATGTAACGGCATGTTTAATAAAATTTTAATTGCCAATCGTGGCGAAATTGCTTGTCGTGTTATTAAAACAGCCAAGCGCATGGGCATTCAAACCGTTGCGGTGTACTCAGACGCTGACCGTGATGCCCTACATGTGTCCATGGCGGATGAAGCGGTTTACATTGGCGCTGCCCCATCACGCGACTCTTACTTATCCGTCGACAAAGTCATTGCTGCTGCCTTAAAAACCGGCGCACAAGCCATTCACCCCGGCTACGGCTTCTTAAGCGAGAACGCGACATTTTGTCAGCGCTGTACTGATAACAATCTCACCTTTATCGGTCCGCCCGTCTCAGCCATTGAAGCGATGGGCTCAAAATCAGCCGCTAAAACCATTATGGAAAACGCAGGCGTACCGCTGGTACCTGGCTATCATGGTGATATTCAAGATCCAACCTACTTAAAACAAATCGCAGATGAAATGGGCTACCCCGTTTTGCTCAAAGCCGCTGCGGGTGGTGGTGGTAAGGGCATGCGTCAAGTGTGGTCACCTAATGAATTTGATGAAGCACTAGCGACAGCTAAGCGAGAATCTCTCAATGCTTTTAACGATGACATTATGCTTGTTGAGAAGTATCTCACACAGCCACGGCATGTAGAGATTCAGGTATTTTGCGACCAACACGGCAGTGCGGTGTATCTTGCTGAAAGAGACTGCTCTGTTCAACGTCGCCATCAGAAGGTCATTGAAGAAGCACCAGCGCCAGGCATGACTCAAAGCCTACGCCGTAAAATGGGCGAAGCCGCTATTGAGTCTGCTAAAGCAATCCATTACGAAGGGGCGGGTACGGTCGAGTTTTTATTAGATGAGGATGGCGCTTTCTACTTCATGGAAATGAATACTCGCCTGCAAGTAGAGCACCCTGTAACAGAAATGATTACCGGGCAAGACCTCGTCGAATGGCAGCTACGCGTAGCCTCTGGCGAACCGCTCCCTTTGCAGCAGACCGATATTCATATTACAGGTCATGCTGTAGAAGTGCGGATATACGCAGAAGACCCCGACAATGATTTTCTTCCTGCGACGGGCACGCTGTCATTTTTGGAAACACCACAGCAAGACAGCCATACACGTGTAGACACTGGGGTCAGGCAAGGTGATACCGTCAGCGTTTATTATGACCCGATGATTGCAAAATTAATTGTCTGGGATGAAGACCGTAATAAAGCCCTACAGCGCCTAGTTAAAGCCCTCAGTGAGTATCGCATTAGTGGCGTTACTACCAATATTCGTTTTCTGACGAAACTTGCCAGCAGTGAGCCTTTTGTCGGTGCTGAACTCGACACTGGCTTTATTGAAAAACATGAAAGCATGCTATTTGCTGAAACGCCTTATGATGCTACACACGAAATTGCGCTAGCTGCGTTATACCTGCAACTCAAACAACAGCAGAGGGCTCAGGTTTTTCAAAACACGAACGACCCTCAGTCGCCTTGGAATTTCAGTAATCATTGGCGCATGAATCAACGCAATACAGCAGCCTTTGAGATTTGTTATCGTGGGCAAGTGATTTCAGTACACACCAACGCTTCACATAGAGCCACTACACCACCCCAGGGCATTCATCAGGTACTGATTCGCTTTGGTGTTAATACCATTGAGGCTAGCGGCCAGCTGGTCGATCATACGCTTCACAGCGAGGTCAATGGCTACCAATCTACTGCTTCAATCGCTGAAGATGATGGACTGATTACCGCATTCACACCGCAATCTTCATTTCAGTTTTCAGTGGTTGAAGCTGACTTAGGTGGGGCCGAAGACAATACCCATGATCATGGCCTTAGCGCCCCGATGAATGGCACAATCGTGACGTTGTTGGTCGCAGCCGGCGATACTGTTGAAACAGGTGATACGCTACTGGTGATGGAAGCAATGAAAATGGAACACACTATTCGTGCTCCTGCTAATGGTATTGTTAGCGAGTTTTATTTTTCACCCGGTGATCTTGTTGATGGCGGGGCCGAACTACTCGCAT
>JBMZDT010000136.1:0-5991 GCA_049614505.1 Leucothrix sp. | reverse complement strand
GCAATCGCGCCCAGCCCCGTTCGATTATTTCGAACGGGAATGGCATGCTTAGTATCCGTTAGTTTTAAAATAACGGCGGTGTTCGATGCTACTTCAAAAATTTGCCCGTAAATACTCTGCCCTGATAGTACAACCTGTCCTTGATAAACTCCGTCAACAGCACCTTTATCAATCGTTACTGTATTACGGTGTTGGTCACGCGACACTGACAAAATCTCAGCTAACTTAAAACGCTCTTCCAAGGCAGGTGAGGCATTTAGCTGTTTGCGAAAACGAATATTTTCTTGTGCGATTGAATGGTACTTCTGATCTCTAACCGCGTAGCGTTTCACTAAACTATTTAACTTGCGATTCTCTTCAATGATCTTACTCTGATCTCTAAAAAAATCAGCAATATAGGCGCTGGTGCGAAAGGGAACATCCACCGTATACAGCAATGGATGCAGCAATATGTTCAAGGTCGTTCGGATAGGCGATAAGCGCGAATCACGATAGTCCATTAAAATCATTGCGATAGATAACATCACCGCCACCATGAATTTGATAAGCAGTGAGCTTTCCAGTCTGTTTTCGTTTAAATCGTCGATGGGAAATCTCCGAGAGACGACACTGGGAATTAAGTTTCCAGTAAAAAATTAGCTGTATTGTGAGGAATAATCAGAGGCCCAAAAGTCAAAGCCATCATCATCCATACGCTCAAGGATTCGACCACCGCCACGTGCCACACAGGTAAGCGGGTCATCAGCAACTAAAACAGGAATACCCGTCTCTTCCATTAACAGGCGGTCTAAGTCACGTAACAAGGCCCCACCACCTGTTAAAACAATACCCCGATCTGCAACATCGGCGCCTAGCTCAGGTGGCGTTTGCTCCAAAGCGGTTTTGACGGCGCTCACAATACCAAACAAAGGCTCTTGCAACGCTTCAAGAATTTCATTACTGGTCAGCGTGAAGCTACGTGGCACACCCTCAGAAAGGTTACGCCCTTTTACTGTAATTTCCATCAGCTCTTTGCCTGGGTAGGCAGAGCCAATTTCACACTTAATTTGCTCCGCAGTCGCCTCACCAATTAACATCCCATAGTTGCGGCGTACGTAACTAATGATTGCCTCATCCAAACGGTCACCACCAATACGCACAGATGCGGAATAAACGATGCCGCGTAAAGACATGATAGCAACCTCAGAAGTGCCACCGCCAATATCCAACACCATCGAACCGACAGCTTCATCAATCGGCACACCCGCACCAATTGCGGCAGCCATTGGCTCTTCAACTAAGAATACCTTTCGGGCCCCTGCCCCCATCGCAGAGTCCTTAATCGCTCGCCGCTCAACCTGAGTTGCACCACAAGGCACACAAATCACTACCCGCGGGCGCGGCCTAAGGATACGACCACTGTCAACTTTACGAATAAAGTGCTGAAGCATTTTTTCTGTGTAAGTAAAGTCAGCAATCACGCCGTCTTTCATGGGTCGAATGGCAGTAATATTGGATGGTGTTCTACCCAGCATTTTTTTCGCTTCAATCCCCACCGCTTCGATTTTTTTAGGACCACCTGGCCCTCTATCTTGGCGAATGGCTACCACCGAAGGTTCGTCCAAGACAATTCCTTTACCACGCATGTAAATAAGCGTATTAGCGGTTCCCAAATCGATTGATATATCGTTGGAAAATAAGCCAGAGAAAAATTTAAACATATGAATCCATTTCTAATTGTCGTGGCAAAACAGCCGTCTGAGCGATGCTTGGGATTTTAACGGTAATCTAGCAATCCCGATAGTCTTGGGCAAGCAATTGGTATTATTATGCAAAGACTGATAACGCTGATTATAGCTGGATATTTCTTTATCGTTAATGAATACTTAGTGCTAAATTCATACAGAATTGCCCCTACTTACTCTAACCACCCCAGTTCATACACATTTTTATGAAAAATCCTGTGCTGCACTACAAAAGTTTTGGCGATGATAACAATCCTGCTGTGATTATTTTACTGCATGGCATGCTGGGTTCTATGGATAATTGGCGCAGTCAGGCAAAACGCCTATCGAGCCATTTTCGGGTCATCACACCTGATCTCAGAAATCATGGCCGTTCACCCCATGTTTCAGGCATGCGCTATCAAGACATGGCGCAAGATGTATTAACACTAAGCGATCAATTGGGTCTCACAGCATTTGACTTGCTGGGTCATTCAATGGGTGGAAAAATTGCCATGGAAATCGCTTTACACCATGCCTCATCCATCAAACGTTTGGCTATTGTTGATATTGCGCCCAAACCATACGCTTTGTGGCACTTAGCAACCTTCAAAGCACTACTTTCCCTACCCGTTGCGGAGTTAAGTACTCGAAGTCAGGCTGACAACCGCCTCTCGCAGTATATAGAAGATCCGTTTGAAAGAGCGTTCCTGTTGAAAAACCTTAAGTCCCGCTCATCTGGGGGATATGAATGGCGCTGCAACCTTAAGGAAATTACACGTGCTTATTTAAATATTGCTAACTTTACTGAAGATGCTGATACCCAATTTGAAGGGAGAACGCTTTTCATCAAAGGTGAAACATCTCCTTATATCGATGCACAAAACGACCCTGCGACTATTACAGCCTTCTTCCCTGCTGCTTCCTTACAAATCATTGCTAAGACAGGCCATAATCCACATGTAGAAAACGCTGATGCTTTTTACAATGTAATGAGTCAGTTTTTAGGGATTACTGACACAGAGTAAGTAGCTGTGCGTTCAGCCTGACTAACGCGGCTTATCTGAAATTACCGTTCATGCCTTGCTAACATCTGCGCACGCGGCATAATGATGCCCAATACCCCACGATAAAAACAATAAAAAGAGTGTCATATGAGATTATACCCCTTAACAAAGGTAGTCTTGGCCATTACCAGCACGTTACTTTTATCCAGTTTCGCCAACGCCTTTACGCCAGTTTTCCCTGAAAACCAGTTTGCATCCAATGATCGCTACAATCGAAATACGTTTAGTGAAAGCGATTTTCTCTGGAAACCCAATATTGCGGGCTCAGTCTATGAACCCGTACAAAACCAGCAGGCTATTTCGGGTGAGCTAAAAAATAGCCTATTTCAGATGTCGATGTATTTAAGGACACGTAACCCTAACCAGGTCGTCGCCAAGCGTGGGGCAAACCTGCCTATTCGCACCTTATCACATACACTCAATAGTTTGCTAAAGTGGCGCGGCAAGCTCGAACCACAGGCATTACAACGTCAGTTTGACCTACTGCCATTGGCTAGGGCTGGGCAACAACGCACTAAATTTACTGGTTATTACACACCTATTATTAAAGCAAGTGCCCAGCCTAATGCTCAATATCGCTACCCTATTTACCGTTCACCAATGGCGGGGAGTTTGCGTAAGTTACCACGTAACGTGATCAGTCAGGGAGCTCTTAGAAACAAAGGCTTAGAGGTTGCCTGGACGAATGACCCTGTGGGTTTTTTCTATATGCAGATTCAAGGCTCAGGTATTATCGAGTACCAAAATGGGCAGCGTTTAACCTTGATGTTTGATGGCTCCAATGAAAAACCTTTTCGCAGTTTAGCCAAACACATGCAGAAAATGGGCTACCTACGTGGCAACCTGGGCCGGGAGGCAATTCAAAACTGGCTACAAGCCAACCCGCGGTATTTGCAACCTTCCCTGAACAGCAACCCTCGCTATGTCTATTTTAAGCCATCCCACAAAGACTTAATTACGGCATCAGGCATGCCGATAGTACCTGGTCTATCCGTGGCAATAGACACTAACTACATCCCCTTTGGCTCAGTATTACTGGCAGAAGTTCCTATCAAAAACACCAAGGGCCAGACACTGGGCTCTGAATGGAAAATCTTATTACCGCAGGATAGAGGCATTGCAATTAAAGGCCCCGCTCGCATGGATATCTATACGGGTAAGGGCGAGGCGGCGAGGCGAGTCGCCAATCGTTTGACGGGGCTTGGCAAAGCTTTTTTACTTCAAGCTAGGCAAAATACCCTACTCAGCACCAATCAAGCGAGCAAGCCGTTTAGTGCTGCTTTTAATTGAGCAAACACACGGCACATTTTGTAAAACGATCTGTGCCGTTTGACCAAATACTCCGCTACTTCTGTCTCAAATCGAGGTATAGATTCAGTTGCTGTTTTTACAGTGCTATACTATGAACTTATTAGCTCTAGTACTAACTAAAACAAATCCCAGTAAAAACTGAATAGCCCTATATAACTTAGAGACGTTGCAGAGTGACCCAAACCTCAAATCGCTCAACCTGTATTTTCAAAGCAGTCATCTGGTGTTCGCTCCTTATCAACACTAGCCTTTATGCTGCTGGAACCACTATTTCACAAGATTCAATGATTAGCATTGTCATTGCTGCAATGTCAGGTGCCGCATTTGTCACCGCAATCTGGGCATTGTTATTAGGGCGCAAGTCGATGAAAAAAGACCGCGACTTTGTGAACACCCTCAAACAAAATATTGCCAAGGATCAGAAACGAATTGATTCATCCATGCGCCACATCAAAAAAAGCGAGGAGCGAGCAGGCAAGGTCTTAGATAAGCTCGTACATCAAAATAACGCCTTAATGAGTAAGCAACATCACGCCTGGCTTAGCAGTGAAAAGATAGAAGAGCTTGCTGAAAAATCAGAAATTATTGAATCAGACCTGCAGCGTAAAAGTGATTCGTTGGATAGGCAGATTGAGCAAACGCAATTTCGCTGGGATGAGCGCCTAACAGAGACTGAAAACACGGTAATGCGCGTTGATCAAGAGCTGCGCGAAGGGCTTAATCACCTAGACACGGGCATTAAACGCGTGCAACAGCAGGATGCTCACTCTTACCAATTGGCACAACATATAACGGCACAACACAACATTCAACTCAGCACCCTCGAAGCCAATAACGAACTCTCAGAGAAGGTTAAGAACAGCCTCAACCAAACATTGAAAGAGTCTACCCAGCTATTGGATCATTTGCGCGAAAATCAAGAGAAAACGGATAATGCCTACACCCGTTATATGGAAAGTATTGGTCAATACGAAGGGGATTTATATAACCAATATGACATTGCCTTTCAAAATGCTGACATGGCACGGCAAGAGCTCGATGCCAATTTAAGTGAGAGTCGTTTGCACGTTGAATCGCTGCGTCGCTATGAAGAACAGAGCCGCTTCGTCAAAGAAAATACGGAAAAAAACTTAAAGCAGTTAGATGTCAAATCGATTAATCAGCTTGCTGATACATTAAGTACCACTCAACAGACGTTTGAGAACCTCAGTCGCAAGGTTACCGAAGCCCAACAAGCACTCAAAAGCCTCAATAATCTAGACTTATCACACGCTAAAAACGCTATGCCAAAAAACAGTCATCAGCCAGTTAAGTTTAATCAAAGCAACGATTCAACACTCAATGATGACAACACACTCATTCCCTTTTTTACAAAGCGCAAAGGTTAAATAGTTGTTAAGCATTACTCTCTAACTGTAGCTCCCACATTCGGCGGTATTCACCATCTTTTTGGACGAGCTCAGCATGTGATCCCCGCTCGATAATTTTACCATGACCCATTACTAAAATCTCATCAGCATCAACCACTGTCGACAAACGATGCGCGACGACTAGCGTTGTCGTTTTAGCCGATATTTGCTTTAAAGTACGTTGAATCGCTTGTTCTGTGGTGCTATCAAGTGACGATGTTGCTTCATCAAAAACCAAAATTTCAGGGCGCTTCAGTATCGCTCTAGCAATCGCAACGCGCTGTTTCTCACCACCAGACAATTTTAATCCCCTTTCTCCAACTTTTGTGTCCCAAGCATCAGGCAAACTTTCAATAAACGCATCAATATGCGCCATTGCCGCAGCTTCACGCACTTCTGCGTCACTTGCGTTTAAATTCCCATATTGGATATTGTAATGAATAGTGTCATTAAATAAGACCGTGTCCTGCGGAACAATGCCAATGGCCTTGCGCAAACTGC
>JBMZDT010000135.1:0-6033 GCA_049614505.1 Leucothrix sp. | reverse complement strand
ATGTGCCCACCTTGCTCCACATTAAATAATGAAGAGGCTTCACTCACGTCATCAAAGACATAAGAGGTGGTTTGGTAGATCGGTACGGCTCGCGACCCGTGGTCACTTTCAGGTTGATAACCCGAGTGCAGGGCGATGGTATCGGCTTGTAAATAGGAGGAACGACTCATGCGCGGGTATCCATTGACTTGTTTGCAGCAAGGATTATTAGGTGGGGGTGGATCAATGTCAAAAGGAAATTAAATCAGCATTTGTAAAAGTTATTGAGCCATTGTTTAGATCGCGCTGAGACCTGCTGTCAGTAATTTATATCCTCTAGTGACGTTGCAATAGTCGTCAGCGAGGTAATTGCATCAAGCTTTGCAAAGGTCAACGGTCGTTTTGACGTTAATAAATGTTTCAAGGCAAGGACTTGTCATGTTGGTTTTATCATTACAATATTTGCGGGGCCTTGCTGCGCTAATGGTCTTGATGGATCACATTGGCCAGAAAAGTGCGCAACAGTCAGCGGATGTGTTGTCAGGGTGGCATGTTGGCGGTGCTGGGGTGGATTTATTCTTCATTATCTCCGGATTTATCATGTGCCACACCACGGCCCATAAGCACCAAACGGTGGGTGCTACGCGTCAATTTATTATCCGGAGATTGTTTCGCATTATCCCTCTGTACTGGCTGGTGACTTGTCTTGCGCTGGCTGTCTACATCGTTATGCCATCACAAATGAATAATGGCGAAGGCGCTGATTTAATCGCTTCATACCTTCTCTTACCATCTAAGCAATCGTACTTGGTTGCTAATGGTTGGACATTGCGTTTTGAATTCCTGTTTTATTTAGTTTTTATGTTGGGTTTTTTCTTTAGTCGCTATATCGGCCATATCGTAGTGGTTACTCTGTTGTTTGCCTTGGTGGGCTTTGGTATCTGGAAGCCGCATACGGGTGTCTGGAGTGAATTTCTGACGAACCCCATACTAGTAGAATTCGTTTTTGGTATGTTGCTATACCATTGTTTTGAAAAGCTTAAGCAGCAACACACTATCATATTAGTGGGGCTCATTGGCACGGGTATAGGGTCGCTATGGGTGGTGAATCAAGGCATGCGTAGTGGGGTTTGGGCGCTTGATTATGGTGTGCCAATGCTATTGATGATGGCGGGAGTGCTGGGCTTTGAGCGTGCCTTACAATCGAGGCCGATCACTCTGTTCAAAATGTTGGGGGATAGCTCCTATGCGATGTATCTCATCCATCCTTTTGCGCTAACAGGTGGTGCCATGGTAATGACAAAACTAGGTTTGAATCAGCTACTCGGCGGCTGGCTATTTGCCGCAGCGTTGCTGTTAACATCCCTATTGGCAGGCTATGGTTTGTATCGGTGGGTCGAGCTACCCATTACGAAGCGTTTAAAAAATGCCGCTTGGTTAACTCAGCCCAAGCACAAAACAAAACAACCGTTGCGCGGATCAATTTGAATTTATTGGGATGGTTCTCTACTGTTGCGTTGACAATAAAAACAACTCAACCCCTGAGATACTGCCGTGACCCAATCTGCACAAACGCTTATTAACCTTGCTTCATCCCAATTAAATCATGTGATCTTGGGCAAACCCAATCAGGTTAGATTGGCACTCACAGCGTTGTTGGCGGGTGGTCATTTATTGCTAGAAGACTTGCCAGGCATGGGGAAAACGACTTTAGCGCATGGCTTGTCCAACGTGCTAGGACTTGATTACAAGCGAGTGCAGTTTACAAGTGACCTGCTACCTGCGGATGTTGTGGGTGCAACAGTGTTTGATGCAAAAAGTAGCGAATTTAGCTTTCACCCCGGCCCAATTTTTAGTGATATTTTTCTGGCAGATGAATTAAACCGAGCGACGCCACGTGCGCAAAGTGCGTTGCTTGAAGCAATGGAAGAGCGTCAGGTCAGTGTGGATGGAGAAAGTCATGCCCTGCCAAACCCTTTCTTTGTCATTGCAACGCAAAACCCGCAGAGTCAGTCAGGTACCTTTCCATTGCCTGAGTCGCAGTTAGACCGTTTTTTACTGCGTGTTTCATTGGGCTACCCCAGTCAAGCTGCTGAACGAGAATTGCTAAAAGGCAAGCATGGTCGGGGGGCATTAGAGGCAATGCAGTGTTGTATTAGCAAAGAGCAGTTGCTGGCTATTCAGACACGCGTCCCTACGATTAAAATGACCGATGCTTTATTGGATTATGTGCAACGTTTGGTTGCGCAAACGCGTGAAGAAGCGCTGTCTTTGCTAGGGCTGTCGCCACGCGGTTCATTAGCACTGGTTCGCAGCGCGCAAAGTTGGGCACTGATACAAGGGCGAGATCATGTATTGCCTGAAGACGTACAAGCGGTCTTTGTTGCAGTCGCAGGGCATCGTATTGTGGGGCGTCGTGAAACGCAGGGTGACCAGCTAGCCCGTCATATTCTGAATGCGGTGGATGTGATCGGGGGAGTGAGTGTTTAACTTTCAGGAGTGGGTCAACCGACGCATACCACCTGCTAAGACAATCACGCTGACGCAAAAAAAAATTTTCATATTACCCAGCAAAATCAGTGTGGGTTTAATGGGAATGATTCTCCTGCTGTTTCTGGTAGGGATTAATTTTCAAAACTCGTTGGTGTACGTCGTTTGTTTTTGGTTGATTGCTTTGTTGGTGATTAATATTTTCTACACCTATCGTAACTTGGCAGGCTTAAGCATCAAAACAATTTCAGCAGAATCCTGTTTTGCGGGTGAAAAAATGGTGCTGGAGTTAGAAATCAGCCGGCCCGTTAATCAACGTAAATCAGCGATTTATTTTGGTTGGAAAAATGAGGATCTGGTTGAGATAAACTTGCAAGAAGCTCAATCCACACGAATTAAGTTATCCCACAGTAGCGAAAAACGTGGCCTTTTTACCCCGCCTCGAATCGATATCTTTACGCAGTTCCCAACAGGACTCAATACTGCTTGGTCATATGCTGCCATGGATATTCAAGGTGTAGTGTACCCAGAACCTATCGAAACATTACAGGCTAATGATCAACAGCATGCTGATGATGAAACAGCTGATGGCCCAGAAAAACCGGGCGGAACGCGAGATTTTGCAGGAATTAGAGAGTATCAAGCAGGTGATTCGCCGCGCCATATTCACTGGGGGCAATATGCAAAAACAGGGGATTTGTATACCAAGTCTTTTGTGGATTATGAGAGTCACGATATATGGTTAGATTGGCAGTCTTTAACGATTGCAGGGACAGAATCCCGTCTCTCACATTTGTCAGCTATGATTTTATCGTGCCATGAAGCACAAAAACCGTTTGGCCTTAGAATTTCTGGTAAAGAAATTCAACCCAACAAAGGTGAGGCGCATAAAGTACGCTGCTTAACGGCATTAGCGCTCTATGGGCTGTCAGATGAAGAGGCTGCTTATGCTAGCTAAGCACTATCAGCTATCACAGCAAGTTACTTATCGTGGCATGATTTGGTTATTAGCAGCGCAGTTAGTTGTGATGCTGCCATTCGCGTTTTACCTGCCGATTTGGTTGATTCCGGTGATGCTGGCATCTACTTACTGGCGTATTCGAGTCATCAAAGGGGACGCCGCGCAACCTAAGCTGGTGGTGCGTCTGTTGGTGGTGGCCTTGGGTGTTGCAGGGGTCTTACTCAGCGGTATGACGTTACTGTCATTAGACACAATGGTGTCGCTGCTGCTGCTGGGCTTTGCGTTTAAGTCATTAGAAGCCATACGCAAACGAGATGCACTAGTGGTTGTTTTTATAGGATTTTTTCTGGTCGCTGTTAGCTTTTTATTTAGTCAATCCATCCTCGCTGGTGCTTATGGTGTGCTGTCAATGATTGTATTGACAGGCGCTTTAATTGCTAATCAGCAGTCACCCGCACAACAAATTAGTCAGCATGCTACTCGCTCTAGTTTGAAAATGTCATCGCTCATGTTGCTACAGTGTTTGCCATTGATGATTTTAGTGTTTATTTTCATGCCGCGTTTTTCGCCACTTTGGTCTATTCCAAGCTTTGAAAGTCATGCTAAAACAGGTGTTACAGACAGCATGGCACCGGGTGATATTGCTAATCTGAGTAAGTCTGATGAGCTGGCGTTTAGGGTGAGTTTTGACGGGCTTAAGCCGCGCCCAGAGCAGTTGTACTGGCGAGGTTTGGTACTAAATCATTTTGATGGCAAGCGTTGGCAGCAGCTGCCTGAGACGTATGACGACTCAGAGTTAAAGCACCAACTACAATACAATATGGCGTGGAATGAAGCCAATGTTGAGACTGTGGGTGAGCCGTTTAAATACGAGGCGATTTACGAAAAAACAGGTCAACCGTGGCTGTTTACCCTGACGCCAACAACCCAAGTCGATGGCAAAACTATCCAGTTTGGTGATTATCGTGTTATGTCCCGTGGTGATATTCAGTCACCGTTTATGATTAATGCAGTGAGTTATGCAGAGGCTAAGCGTGACCTCAAATTATCACAGTACGCCCGCTCATTGGCGCTTCAGCTACCCACCAGTGGTGATGAAAAAACACGGGAGCTTGCAAAAAAACTCAGAAAAAACGCATCCAGCAACGCACAGTATGTAGAGAAAGTATTAGATCGTTATACTCAAACGGAATACTTTTACACACTGCGCCCGCCTTTACTAGGGGATGACAACACCATCGATAAATTTTTATTTGAGACCATGAAAGGCTTTTGCTCGCATTACTCCGGTAGCTTTGTGTTTATGATGCGGGCAGTGGGTATTCCGGCACGCGTGGTAGTTGGCTATTTAGGTGGTGAGTGGAATAAACAGGGTGAGTACCTGTCTGTACGTCAATACGATGCACATGCTTGGGCAGAGGTTTGGCTAGAAGGTGAGGGTTGGCGACGGGTCGACCCAACGTCGCGGGTTGCCCCATCTCGGGTAGATGGTGGGCTTGAGGCGGCAGTGGAGTACGAAGGTAGCTTTTTGGAAGACAGCCCATTTTCCGCCCACAATTTTGCATGGTTGGATGGCATTCGTGAAAAAATGGATGCGATGCAATATGGTTGGCGTCGCTGGGTGCTAGGTTATGATAGCGAATCACAAACTGACTTACTCAAATCGTTATTAGACAAAATGTCATCAGTGCCGTTGGCGGCTTTGGTTGGTGCGCTATTTTTAGGTATTTTCTTGCTTTGGTTTGTCTTGCTTGGGCTCATGCGACGCCAAACGTATGAGGCATATGAACACCAACTTTACCGTAAGTTTTGTAAACGCATGGCGAAACATGGCGTAGTACGTGAGCCACAGCAGACACCCCATGACTTTGCATTATTGGCAAGTGAGAAACTTCCTTACAAGGCAGCTGCGATTCACCGCTTTTCGTCTTTGTACCAAGCGCTTTGCTATGTGCCTGACCATTTTGCTGAGCGAGACAAACCACACAAAGCGTTGCGTCAGTTGTTGCGAGAGCTGAGTTAGTTTAGAGTGGATAACCAAGCTCTGCCAACTGGGATTGATGCCTTATGAGACACGTATATTTTATAACCCATCCAGAGGTTATTGTTGACGCTGCTGTATCAGTACCTGACTGGTCACTTTCAGAGCGCGGGCTAGAACGCATGCAGCTAGCAACCAAACAATCATGGGTTTCTGAGCTCACATCCCTTTATTGCAGCACAGAAAAAAAGGCGATTGATGGCGCAAATGTGCTCGCGGAATATTGCGCTTTGCCAATTCAAGCAATCGAAGACCTTGGTGAAAATGATCGCTCCTCAACGGGCTATTTGCCTGCCAATGAGTTTGAAACAGTTGCTGATCAATTTTTTGCTGCGCCGCAAACCTCTATTCGGGGTTGGGAAACCGCGGAAACCGCTCAGGTACGTATCGTGAATGCGGTGACAAAACTCATTGACGAAGATCAATCGGATGGTGCCATTGCGATTGTCTCCCATGGTGCCGTTGGAACACTCTTCATGTGTCACCTAGCAAATTATTCAATCGATAGACGATATGATCAACCCGGTGGTGGCGGTGGTAACTATTTCGCATTTGAGCTTGC
>JBMZDT010000134.1:0-6053 GCA_049614505.1 Leucothrix sp. | reverse complement strand
CGCAATTTTGCCTGCTGATCTTTATACGTAGGAACACGCTCCAACCAGCCAATCGGTGTCATCATTGATAACAATAAGTGCAGCTCAGCATGCTCAGGCACTTTAGATTGCAAAAATATTGTTGCTGAGCTTGGATTCAAACCCGCCGCCAACCAATCAATGACCATATCTTCAACATGATTGGGTGTTTGGCTAGGGTCTTCATAGTGGGTCGTCAGCGCATGCCAATCTGCCACAAAAAAGAAACATTCATAGTTAAGCTGCATTTCCACCCAGTTTTTAATCACCCCATGGTAATGACCGAGGTGTAAACTGCCCGTAGGACGCATGCCAGAAACGACACGTTCGTTTTGTGTTAGATTGGTACTCAAGAAACTGTTCTCATTAATTTAGTTTTAAAATCGCTTGGAGTGTATAAGCTTTGCAATGATGTGTGAATAATTATCCATTTAATTAGTGCTTTACTAACCAATTAATCTCACCCTTACCTTCTCGAAGCACTTCCGGCTGATCATCCGTTAAGTCAATTACAGTGGTTGCTTGATGGCCACTGTAGCCCCCATCAATAATAAGATCGACGTGGTTTTCAAGTTGTAACTGTATTTGCTGCGGATCAGTCATTGGAAATTCATCATCTGGCAGTATCAAAGTGCATGACATAAGCGGTGCCTGAAGCTCCTCAAGTAACGCCATAACAATTAAATTGTCAGGAATCCTAAGACCAATAGTCTTACGTTTAGGGTTTTGCAAACGCCTAGGCACTTCCCCGGTGGCAGGTAAAATAAAGGTATAGGGTCCTGGCGTTTGGGACTTTAGTAAGCGGTAATTAATATTGTCCACTTTAGAATATTGAGAGATCTCAGATAAATCCCGGCACATCAACGTGAAGTTGTGTCGTTTGTCCAACTGCCTGATACGCCGAATCCGTTCCGCTGCTTGCTTGTTCCCTAAGTGGCAACCAATGGCATAGCTTGAATCAGTCGGATATACTACCACGCCGCCCTTGTGTATAATTTCCACAGCTTGAGCAATTAGCCGTTTTTGTGGATTATCTGGGTGAATATAATAATACTCGCTCATTAATGTGCCAAGTGCCTGAAAAAAGAGGTTATTCTACACCATGATTTTTTAGGATTGTATGATTGATATAGGCTCATAGGCTAAAATGTCGTGGAAAATCAATAACCAAAGGCTTTATGCCACCCTAAAGATGGAGAAAACATCAATGCTTTACGCGGTAATATCACAGGATGTCGCTGATAGTTTACAAAAGAGAATGTCTGTCAGACCTGCTCATGTTGAACGACTCAAGGCGTTAAAAGAGGCAGGACGATTGATCCTAGCGGGCCCTCATCCTGCCATTGATAGCTCAGAGCCTGGCGATGCGGGATTTTCCGGCAGCCTAATTGTTGCTGAGTTTGACTCTCTGGAAACCGCACAAGCATGGGCTGATGCTGATCCTTATATTGCCGCAGGCGTTTACGAACGCGTGACGGTAAAACCATTTAATAAAGTGTTACCTTAATCATCTAGGATACAAAACGCATGACAATTAAAACAATAGCACGGGCTACAGGGATACCGCTTCTTTTATTGAGCTTATGCTCAGCCAGTTTTGCTGATTCGCACAGCGAAACTAAGCCAGAAAAGAAAACTGAAAAGGCAGTCGTTGCCATCGTCAATGGTACCGAAATTACTCAAGACGTCTTAACTAACTATTTGGGCGTTGTTCAGCGTTCTGAAAATAACAAAAAAAATGACCCACGCTCAGCACTAGATGACTTAGTTGCCACCGAGCTTGCACTGCAAGAAGCGGCCAAGACAGATATATTATCTCGCCCTGATGTACAGCAGCGTATTAAAGATTTCACCCGCAATGTCCTTCTCACCACCTGGACGAAAGAAAAAGTTGAGGGATTTGACGTGAGTGATGAGGCCATCCAAAAATCTTATGACGAACGTATTAAGAAAGATGCCAATGATGAGTTTAAAGCACGTCACATTTTGCTTAAAACAGAAGAGGACGCCAATGCTGTTATCAAATCAATTGCTGATGGCGAAGACTTTATTAAGCTTGCAGAAACCAAATCGACAGGTCCTTCAGCAGCCAATGGAGGCGACCTAGGTTGGTTTAAATCCAGCACCATGGTAAAAGAATTCGCTGATGCAGTAAAAGCCATGAAAAAAGGCGACACTTCAACCACACCAGTAAAAACCAACTTTGGTTGGCACATTATCAAACTGGAAGATTTACGGCCTGCCAACTTACCACCAATGAAAACGGTTAAGCCACAGCTGAAACGCATGTTGGCACAGCAAAAAATGATGGCCTACATGGAAAAAATGAAGGAATCTGCACAAATTAAAATCCTGCTCCCTGAAACCACAGCAGAGACTACTGAAACTGCCAAAACGGAATAATCAATTTATGAAAGCTGCCTGGAAAACATTTCTGATTGACCAAGGTGCTGAGTTTGAGGGTGACCAACTCGTTTCATTTGGTAACCCTAACCGGGAACGCCGTATCGCACCACAAGGTGCGGTATTGTCTAATCTGTCTGATCGCGGCTTATTAGAAGTGAGCGGTGAAGATGCTGAGACTTTCTTACAAAACCAGCTAACCAATGACATCACCAAGATTAGTGAAACCGTGCACCAGCTAACTGCTTGGTGTAATCCGAAAGGTCGCGTTATTGCAAATTTTCGAGCCTTTAAGCGTGGTCAGAATATCTATCTGATTATGGCTAAAGACTTGCTTGAAACGGTGATGACAAAGCTTGGCCGCTATATCATGATGTCTAAAGTCTCAATCAGTGATGCCACTGACAGCTTGGTACATTTTGGTTATGCTGGTGAGAATGCTGAACACGATCTTGGTTTAATTCTGGACAAAGTGCCTACTGCACATAACGAAGTATTAAGCCACGGCGCACTCAGCATTTTACGCTTGCCTGGTGACACACCGCGCTTTGAAGTGTTTGGTGATATCACTGAAGCCTCTGCGCTTTGGTCACAGTGTAACGTCCGTGCTGCCCCTGTTAGCAGTCAAGCTTGGGACTTTATGAACATCCAAGCAGGTCGCCCGGTTGTGACCGCTGCATGCAGCGAAGAATGGATTCCACAAATGTTGAATTTCATTTCTATCGATGGGGTAGATTTCCAAAAAGGGTGCTACCCGGGCCAAGAAGTAGTGGCCCGCCTCAATTACCTTGGCAAAACTAAACGCCGCCTATTTCATTTACTGATTGAAACTGATCAAGTGCCAGCGTGTAATGATGCCATTGTGAATGCTGAGGGCGTTGAAATTGGTAAGGTACTGAACGCTGTTGCCAACCCTGATGATTTAGTTGAGTGCCTCGCCATCTTAAAAATTGCTGACTCGGAAGACTTGATGTTTTTAGCACAAGCTGACGGCCCTGAAGTCACCATGCTAGAGCTGCCCTACCCCATTAATGACAAAGCCTGATGTACTCCTGCTCCATGGCGTGCTAGTGAATGCCATGGAGATGCTTTACCTAAAGCGTCAACTAGAACAACAGGGGTTTACGGTTCATAGCCTAAGCTATGCCTCTACGAAATACTCCATTGCTGAAAACGCTCAGCGGCTATACCAACAAATCGCCTCAATCAAGTACGCTAAGCTGCATGTCGTCGCCCATAGTCTAGGGGGCATTATGACCCTGCATCTATTAGAAAAATACCCTGACCTAAAGATTGGTCGTGTGGTGATGCTGGGTACGCCTATCAATGGAAGCTATGCTGCAAAAAGATTCTGCCGTTGGAAAGTAATTGGTCGATTACTCACCAACAGCATGGCACAAGGGCTTGCGGGAGACCATCATTTCAACATAACAGCACCTCATGAAATTGGCATGATTGCAGGAAGCATTCAATCTCCGATAGGTTTAGGTTTGCTACTGGGAAAGCTCCCTGAAGCAAACGATGGCACAGTTTTATTAAGTGAAACAAAACACCCGCTTTTATCACAGCATTTAGTGGTGAATAAATCGCATACCGGTTTAGTTTTTTCTAAAACGGTTGCCGCTTTAGCCAGTCGGTTTTTAAGGACAGGACATTTCGAAGCACAGCATTCTGCGTTATAGCGTTTTCTCTTTAAAGTCACACAAATCACTAATATTGCAGGCGTTGCAACGTGGCTTTCGTGCAACGCAAATATAGCGGCCGTGTAAAATTAACCAATGATGTGCATCGAGTAAAAAATCTTTTGGCACATGCCTCATTAACGCCTTTTCGACCTGTACCACATCTTTGCCTTTGGCAATTCCCGTCCGGTTTGCCAATCGAAAAATATGCGTATCAACCGCCATGGTTAGCTGGCGAAATGCGGTATTTAACACAACATTAGCCGTCTTTCTACCCACCCCTGGTAGCGCCTCAAGCGCTTCACGCGTGTCAGGAACTTTACCTGCATGTTGCTCAACCAGTATCTGGCAAGCGGCATAAACATTTTTCGCTTTATTATTATATAGGCCGATGGTTTTAATATGTTCACGTAACCCTTCCAGTCCTAAATCAAGGATTGCCTGCGGCGTATTGGCGACACTAAACAAAACATCGGTTGCTTTATTGACGCCTTTATCCGTTGATTGTGCTGATAAGGTGACAGCTACCAACAACTCAAATGGGCTGCTAAAGTTAAGCTCAGTTTTGGGCTCTGGGTTTTCTGCGTGCCAACGTCGAAATATCTCATAACGCTTATCCTTATTCATTGGCAGACACGCCTCCTATTATCTGACGTTGTGCTTCAGCTAACCGTTTAGCCATCTTCAGTTTAGCCTGCTTTTTCTGCTCAAGGTAGCGGTCGATCATATTCTTAGCCGCCAAGATAAAACCAAGGCAAATAAATGCCCCTGGTGGCAAAATAGCTAATAAAAACCCACCGTAATTGGCATGAAATACCTGCATACTCAGGCTTTCAGCCCATTCGCCCAGCATCACAGCAGCATTCGCAAATAAGGTACCACTACCCAAAATTTCACGCATCCCTCCTAAAACAACCAGCAATAGGAGAAAGCCCATCCCCATCATTAAACCGTCAAGCATTGAGGGCAACACAGCTTGCTTTGATGCAAAGGCTTCCGCTCTGGCAATAATCGCACAGTTAGTCACAATGAGTGGAATGAAAATACCCAACACAGCATGCAGGTCAGGCAAATAAGCCTGCATTAATAAATCAACAACGGTTACATTGGTTGCGATGACCATCACATAAAAAGGAATCCGTATTTCGCGGCGAATCCAATGCCGGCAGACCGAAACTGAGGCATTTGAAATCAGTAAAGTCAGTAACGTTGCAACCCCTAGCCCTAAACCATTGATCGCATTATTTGTGACAGCTAATAAAGGACACAAACCCAACAACTGCACCAAGCCCGCATTATTTTTCCATAAGCCATCAACAATAATTTGTCTGTAACTCATTTTACTCATGAATGACCGCCTTGCGTCGTATTCAACCGCAGCACTTCTCGTACAGCGTTCACCACTGCGCGCGGTGTAATGGTGGCCCCAGTGAATTGATCAAATGCCCCACCCTCTTTTTTGACGCGCCATTGCTCGAATGAAGGATTATTGAGTGACTTACCCGCAAACTGGAGCATCCAATCTGATTTATTGGTTTCAATTTTATCACCAAGGCCTGGCGTTTCTTTGTGAGCCGTTACCCTTACCCCAAGCAGGCTATTATCTGCAATATTCACACCCACCAATAGGCGAATAGCCCCGCTATACCCCTCAAGGCTAGTGACCTCAAACACCTTAGCCACGGCTAAACCGTTTAACTGGCCTGTATAGATGATCACCTGACTGTCCAAGGTTGGATGATTAATGCCTTGCTGCTGTGCAGAGCCCAACAAATCATTGTCATAAGCATTGGGAGGAATAATAGCGTGTAGTCGCTGTAGGTGTCGCTGACGTGTGTTTTGTGCAATGCTATCTTTTGTCAGCCATTGCACACTGCTTAGTAACACCACGCCACATAGCGCAAATAGCCCCAGGGTTATTCCAGCGCGTCTAATGGAATTTGATGCAAT
>JBMZDT010000133.1:0-6098 GCA_049614505.1 Leucothrix sp. | reverse complement strand
TTGGTGGTGCAACAACCGGTGCTTACGGCAACGGTCGTGGTGGAAGTGCGACCACTTCACGTTTAGGTGGTGGCTTGAGCAGTCGTGGCTTTGGTAGCTCTGCTGCGGGCGGCGGTGCAGGTGGTGGTCTTGGCGGCAGCGCTGGAGGTTTTGACAATAGACTGGGCGCAGGTGGAGCTGACAACCGTTTAGGTGGAAGTTTAGTTGGCGGTGGTGCAGGTGGTTTAGTCGGTCGCGGCGGCTCTGGTGTTGGTGCAAGCTTCGATAATCGCATTGGCGGTGCTGGTGGCGATTACAAAGTGACGGATCTCAATGATCCAAGCAGTGTGTTGTCTCGTCGTGTGATCTATTTTGCGTATGACCAATCAACCATTGAGCCAGAGTACTTTGAAATTCTTGATGCTCATTCTGAACTTTTAGCAAGCAATCCTAATCTGACTATAAGGTTAGAAGGGCATGCTGATGAGCGTGGTTCACGTGAGTACAATGTTGCGCTATCGGAGCGACGCGCTCAAGCAGTTAAACAGTTCATGGATCTGAAAGGTGTGGGTTCAGAGCAATCACAAACAGTCGCATACGGTGAAGAGGTTCCAGTTGATCCGGGTCACAATGAAGCCGCTTGGAGCAAAAACCGTCGTGTGGAGATCAAATATATAGGACGTTAATCATGGTTTTATCCTTACGCAAACTCTTGGTTGCTATGGGTGTTGTGTCGGTGCTGGCTTTTTCGCCAGCGCGGGCAGTGACGCCTGATGAGTTATTTGAAGTGTTACAACGAATTGAGTCGCTTGAAAATGAAGTGCGCTACTTGCGTGGTGAAAATGAGCAGCTGCGTTTTGATATGGAAGATATTAAAAACACTCAAAAGCGGACATTCATTCGCATTGATGATCGTATGGATGATTTATTTCGTGCAGTCAATACGCGTAAAACGTCTAGTGCAACACCGCCGTTGCCTGTTCCAGTGGTGCCAAAGTTGACAAGTGTTAAGCCAGCGGTCGTCATGCCTAAAGTATTTGCTATTGCTCAGCCCGTCGTTGTTGAGTCAGCAAAGGCACCACAAGTCATTGCTCTACCAGCCGTGAAGAAACCCGTACAGAAGGCTGATGTACTACCTAACGTTAGTGCTGTAGAAAAGCGGGCTTACGATCAGGCATTTGCTAATATTAAAACCAAGCCTTCTGCTGCTATTAGCATGTTTAGGCAATTCTTAAAGCGCTATCCTAATAGTGGTTTGGCACCTAATGCGCAATATTGGTTAGGTGAGGTTATGTACTCAAGCCGCAATTACCAAGGGGCGGTTAATGAGTTTGTTGCGGTATTGCAAAGCTATGGTGATAGTAAAAAAGCGCCGGATGCAGCAATCAAGCTAGGATTTAGCTTTTATGAAATGAAAAACTGGGTGTATGCGCGCCGTTCGTTGGAGGATGTGTTGCGTAGCTATCCAAAGAGTAATGCGGCAAAATTAGCTAGGGTAAGGCTGACAAAAATGCAGAAAGAGAATCTGTATTAATCGTCATTAATCGTCGGCGTGAAAAATAGGTAGAAACAAAAAAGCCTGATCGGTTGATCAGGCTTTTTTGTTGGTCATTGTGACGACTTAGTCTTCGTCAACAAATGTTCCAATAGATTCTGCTCTTTCGACAACTTCAATAACATTGTCAGAATGCACAATAACCTTAACAGTTGCGATAACATCTGTATGTAGGTGAACACCCACTTCATGCTCTCCAACGTTGCGGATTGGGCCTTCAGGCATGCGAACATCGCGACGCTCGATTTCAAAGCCTTGTTCCTGAAGCGCTTCAGCAATTTCGTGATTACTAACCGAGCCAAATAGCTTGCCTTCTTGACCCGCATTTGCTTCGATGGTGATTTCAGTGCCGTCTAGTTTCTCGCGAATAGCTTCAGCCGCAGCTGCTGCATTGGCCTCTGCTTTTTCTAGCTCAGCACGGATCTCTTCAAACGCTTCGATATTGGCTTTGGTCGCAATCTTAGCTTTGCGGCGAGGCACCAGAAAGTTGCGCGCGTAGCCTGCCTTTACATTAACAATCTCACCTAGCGAGCCAAGATTATCAATTTTTTCCATTAATATAATTTGCATGATAATTTACCTATTCAAGCACTGTTACTTATGCTGATCCGTATAAGGAATCAGGGCCAAGAAGCGAGCACGCTTGATTGCGGTAGCAAGCTGGCGCTGATATCTGGCTTTAGTACCAGTTACACGACTTGGAACGATTTTGCCTGTTTCAGTGATGTAGGCTTTTAGTGTATCAAGATCTTTATAGTCGATCTCTTTAACGTTCTCAGCCGTGAAACGGCAGAACTTTTGACGACGAAAATAACGTGACATAGTTTACTCCGAATGGTTAGGCTGATTTTTCAGCAGATCTTCTTGATGGTCTTTCGTCCGCACGCTCTTTGCTTAACAGAGATGTCTCAGTGTCAGCACTGTCGCGGCGAACGGTCAGGTTGCGTAGTACTGCATCGTTGAAGCGAAATAGATCTTCAAGCTCGGCCAATGTTTTGCTATCGCATTCGATGTTCATCAAAACGTAGTGTGCTTTGTGCAGCTTAACAATAGGGTAGGCTAGTGGGCGACGGCCCCAATCTTCAAGACGGTGAACCTGTCCACCGTTGTCTGTCATTAGCTTGCTATAACGCTCGATCATAGCAGGAACTTGTTCGCTCTGGTCAGGATGCACCAGAAACACAATTTCATAATGTCTCATTAAGATTTTTCCTTGTGGATAAAAAGCCCTCTGATAAAACAGTAGAGCAAGGCTGGGCAAAACCCAGTAGGGTCGCGATTATCAGCTACAGTGCTGCGATTGTCAATGCGAAAGGAATGCTTGCTAGAGAAAGATTCTGGCTTGGTATCAAGGCCAACTGTAACCAGTCTGAAAGAGGTTTTTAAGGATTATTGGCGTTTTCTAGTGACTGATTAATTCTAAGCTGTAACTCATCAAGGCGGGTAATCACATCAACATCAATACTTTGTACCTGACTTTGCGATTTTAGCATTTCATGGGCAATATTAATGGCGGCCATTACCGCGATGCGCTCAGCACCAATGACTTTACCGCCATTGCGGATGTCCTGCATTTGCTTATCAACATGGCGCACCGAAAGCTCTAAGGCTTCCTGTTCCTCAGGTGGGCAAGCAATAACATATTCTTTGGACAGAATTTTGGCACTAACAGTGATTGGCTTATCGGACATAGTACAAAACCTTAGGCATTTTCCATTGCTTTTAAACGCATCACCATTGCTTCAACTTGGGTGCGTATCTTATCATTTTTAGCAAAAAGCTCGGCACGTTCCTTAAGCAGCTGCGATTCCTTAGTCTTTAAGGATTCATGCTCATCATGCAGACTAGTAAAGTGGGTAATCAGCGAAGTAACTGTTTTTTCAAGCTCAGCTACCTGTTCTTTTAGACGTGCGTCGGTGTTGTTTGTTTCCATAGCGTCTCATCTTAGTCTAGAGCGGAAAGGCGGGTCAAACAATTTGCTTAATGATACTATAGCTTGCTTGATAATGTTTAGAATATTGCTATGAGTGAAACGATCCATTATGAAGGTGTTACTGACATCTTAGAGCGTGCCGAGATAGAGATGTTAGTGGCAGAAATTCATGGCATTGCCTGTGGATTGTTGGCAGGCAACGGCACAGCGGATAAGATTCAATGGGTGCAGGAGCTGGTGCCTGAACTAGACTCGCAAAATGTCCTGCAAAAAGATGCCATTAGAGAGATGGGCCGTTTGTTTGATAGCGCAAGAAATGGACTGCAAGATAGCGAGTTTCGGTTTGAATTATGCTTACCTGACGATGGAGCGCACCTGTCAATGCGCATGGAAGCTTTACAAGATTGGTGCCAAGGCTTTGTGCTAGGTATGACCATGGCGGGTGTTAAGGATTATAGTAAGCTGCCTGAAGACTCAAAGGACTTGATGGAAGATTTTGTTAACATCGGAACCTCGGGCGATTTTGATTATGACGATGAACAAGAGTCTGAGATTGCCTTCACGGATATCTCGCAATATGTTCGTGTAGGTGCCTTATTGATTAATGAAGAATTACAGCCGATGCGTCAAAGCGCGACGGTTCACTAGTTGCTTGGAGCAGAAATAATGCAAAAAAATAATCCCACACTGCCTGCTACAGAGTTTGCTGACCGTCGCCAGCAGCTGATGAATATGGTGGGGCCCAACGGCATCGTGATTGTTCCATCTGCCACGCTATTAATACGCAATAGAGATGCTGAGCACCCGTTTCGCCAAGACAGTGATTTTCAATACCTAACAAATTTTAATGAGCCCGAGTCAGTAGCGGTGCTGATTCCTGAGCGCAAAGAGGGTGAGTTCATCTTGTTCTGCCGAGAAAAAGATGAGCTGACTGAGCGCTGGACTGGGCGTATGGCAGGCTTAGAGGGTGCGCAGGAGGATTATCAGGCAGACGATGCGTTCCCGATTGATGACATTGATGAGATTTTGCCAGGGCTTATGGATCGTCGGGAAACGGTGCACTACAGCATGGGAGTTAACCCTACCTTCGATCAACAGGTGATGTCATGGGTTAATGCGATGAAAGCTAAAGTGAGGGCGGGCGCGCACCCACCGCATGAGTTTGTCTCACTCGAGTTGTTGTTACATGATATGCGCTTATATAAAACGGCCGCTGAAATCAAAGTAATGCGGCATGCTGCCAAAACAGCTGTGCGCTCTCATGAGCGTGCTATGCGCATTTGTGAGCCAGGGTTGAATGAAGGGCAGCTCGACGCAGAGTTTCTTCATGAGTTTCGCTGGAATGGTATGGTGCCAGCTTATACGACCATCGTGGGTGGGGGTGAGAATGCCTGTGTACTGCATTACATTGAAAATAACCAACCCTTGTGTGACGGTGATCTAGTCTTGATCGATGCCGGTGCAGAGTATGCCTGCTATGCCAGCGATATAACGCGGACCTTTCCCGTCAATGGCCAATTTACAGAGGCACAGCGGCAGATTTATCAAATTGTGTTAGAGGCGCAATATGCCGCAATTGAGGCCGCACAGCCAGGTAATGACTGGAATGACCCGCATGAGGCCGCTGTGAAGGTGATCAGTCAGGGATTAATTGATCTGGGGATTTTGTCAGGTTCCTTAGACAAAGTGATTGAGGATGAAGCCTATAAAGCATTCTTTATGCACAAGACAGGGCATTGGTTGGGTATGGATGTCCATGATGTAGGGGACTATAAAATCGATGATGAGTGGCGTGTTTTAGAGCAAGGCATGGTGCTAACAGTAGAGCCTGGTATTTATATTTCCCCAAGCCCTGATGTGGATGAAAAGTGGTGGAATATCGGTGTGCGTATTGAAGATGACGTATTGATCAAACGCAAAGGCAATGACGTGCTGACAGGCGCCTTGGTAAAAGAAATTGCTGACATTGAAGCGTTAATGGCGAAAGGGAAGGCGGCGTAAGCCTGTTGAATCATGTCGATAGAGCCTGTTGATGTAATGATTGTAGGTGGTGGTATGGTCGGTGCAAGTTTAGCCGTTGCCTTATCCAGTTTGCCGCTGAAAATTGCCTTAGTTGAATCCTTTCCTTTTCAGCTGACTCAGCAGCCGGGTTATGATGATCGTGCTATCGCATTGTCGTACGGTTCTAGTCAAATTTTGCAAGGCATGGGCATATGGAATGAGGTCAGTGCTGTCGCTAATCCTATAGATAGCATTCATGTGTCCGATCGTGGACATTTTGGGGCAACTCGTCTAAATGCAAAACAGCACAATGTACCCGCGCTGGGTTACTTGGTCGAAGCTCAGGTCTACAGTCAGGTACTTCATACCTACCTTGAGCAGCGTGAAGTCCGGCTGATTCAACCTGCCCACATTCAAAATATTGAACCAGCAGACAATGGTGTTATCGTGTCTATTGACTGTGAGGGTGTGATAACAAAATGGCAGAGTCGCCTGCTGGTCGCTTGTGATGGTGCGAACTCCACGGTCAGGGAGATGGTTGGCGTTAGCGCGACGACGAAGGATTATGGGCAGACCGCACTCATTGCTAATGTTACCACTGAAGTGCCTCATAACAATCAAGCATTTGAA
>JBMZDT010000132.1:0-6113 GCA_049614505.1 Leucothrix sp. | reverse complement strand
TAAACACGATCAATTAGCCGAAAAAACGAAGCTGGATTATCTGCGTAGAGAAGTAGATAAAGGCGCTATTCAAGCTGAGCATGGAGAGTTTAGCGAACATACTGTTGAAACCTTATTAGAAGAGCTCAACAGTCAGGACAAACAACGTGAGTTAGTATCTACTGAATTTCCCAAGGATTAATCACTCTCAAACCAGCTGCTTCAAAAGGGCTAACATCCCTGGTTGCAACAATCATTTTGTTAGCCGCAGCAATAGCAGCGATATAACCGTCGGCAGTGCTTATTGCTAAACCTGACGATTTAGCTTTTGCCATTAATGCCGCATAAGATTCTGATGCAGGCAAGTCAAATGATAAAACGCGTCCTGTAAATAAAGGCAGAATTCGATTCTCCAGATTATCGAGTAAATTATCTCTGCGCTTTCCAGCCGGTAGAGAAGACATTCCAAATCGCAATTCAGCCAAGGTGATTGCAGTCAGAAACAGTGTTTCTAAAGGCTGTTCATCAAGCCATTGGACAACAGAAGCATCAGGCACCTTACGCTGAGGTTCTGAGATAACATTCGTATCTAATATGATCATTCAAAACTCACCGGCTCAGCAGGTGTTTTATCACGCACTTGGGAAATGATAGAAAACTCATCATCGGTGAGTCGCGCTTGCTCCCCTATTTCTAACAATAGTGAGCCAAGCTTTACTCTATTTCTTCTTTTGATCGCACTTTCGAGAATGCTGCGCATTTCAGCTTCAGCACTTTGACCATGCATCGCTGCTTGAACGCGTAATCCCCGATAAATTTCATCTGGGATATTTCTCACTGTCATCATAGCCATAAGTCAAAATTACAATTTGCCGTCAACGCATTCATATTACCAAACTGAATGCGGAACATCAAACCTCAGCTGTTGATGACGGAAATGCACCGTAATTAGAAAAAGGTTATCCCAATCAACATGCTGATATAAGGTCATATTATGGTTACTAAAATGCTCCTTGCGGCTTTACCTAAAACACTCATGACAGTAAAGCATTTAAACCAGCCAAGAACGCCCAAATATGGATAAACGCTACAACCCTCTACCTCTTGCGTAAAGCACTGCTTGATGAGACCCAGGAGCAGCCAGGCATGTCTTTAATGGCGGCATTACGAACGTTGCGGACACGTACGCGTTTGATGGTTGCGGAGTACTCAAAAATGACTGGCGTGGCGGCGCGTACTATTCAGAATATTGAGGCGGGACGTGTTAACCCCACGATAAAAACCGCAGATAAGTTGTTGCAGCCGTTTGGTTTAGCGATGGGAGTTTGTTCCAAAAACAGCGATTAACAAAGCTGATTCCGCATGCGCTATAAAGACATTTCCTAGTTATTGAGTGTTGAGGTTGTTCTTAAACCAGCTGAATGTATAATCACCGCCTTGCCAACAATCTCTCTGGAACAAACAATGACACTAGGCAGTTTGTACATTGTTTCCGCCCCTTCAGGTGCTGGAAAAACAAGTCTAATCAAAGCACTACTAGAATCCGTTGACGGCATTGAGGTGTCAGTCTCGCATACGACACGTGCTATGCGCGAAGGTGAGACTAATGGTCAGCACTATCATTTTGTGGATGTTGCTACTTTTGAAAAAGGCATTGGCGAAGGGCTTTTTCTGGAATATGCCAAGGTATTTGAAAACTATTACGGCACTTCACGATCCACCGTCCAACAACGCTTAGAAGACGGTGTTGATGTGATTTTGGAAATTGACTGGCAAGGAGCACAGCAAATTAGGCAACTAATGCCTGATAACTATAGTATTTTTATACTGCCACCCTCAATTGCCGAGCTAGAGCAGCGCCTGACAACGAGAAACCAAGACGCTGAAGCGGTCATTGCTCGACGCATATCGCAAGCTAGAGAAGATGTGCAGCACTATGTTGAATATGATCACATCATTGTCAATGATGACTTCAACACAGCACTTCAGGCACTCAGCAGTATTTTTGAGTCTAACCGTACTCAGCGTAATAAAGTACAGCAACGCCACAGCGACTTGCTCAATCAGTTACTCAAACAATAATCATTCTGGTTCGCAAAAAACCACTAACCGCGATGGCTCTATCGACTGAATTTGTTTGCCAATCTCAGTGGGTATTAAGCAACGCTTCTCGCCAAGAAAAACAATCGCCAGCTCACCGTTTGCAAGTTGTGTTTGCTGAGCTTCCGTAACGAAAAGGTATTTCACTGAGCTACCAACAACAAAATTGTATCGGTGCTCTGCTGTATCATCATTAACCAAATTTGTTTTGATGAGATTACCAATTTTGGCACGTTTTTCTTTGCGGATTCTGGCCGCTTCTTTGCGCTTTTTTTCTTGCTCAGCCTGCTCGGCTTTATCGGTCGCATCTCGTTGTTGATAAAAACGCTCTAAATCTGTCAACTCGCGCTTTTTTTTCTGCGGTTTCTGGCTGCGCTGCTTTGGGGTCGCCTGCTTAGTTTGTGGCTTTGCTTTGTTTTTCTTTGGTTTGGACTCTGCCTGCTTGACTTGCTCTTCTGTCACTAGGCCAGCTTTCAATAATTGATCTCTGATCGAACTCATTTCAATAACGCCTTTGGCTAAGCTATATGGCTTAATCCAACAAGCTAATCCTCTGAAAATATTTCCTGCGATGATATCGTTTGAAAAAGTCGTTGTCACATGAAAACCAACAAAAATTAGCGTATTAATCCAACAGTGTAAAACGACCACCACTCACCTGCCGTTGATATCAAAGCTGTTGCTTATTATCTAATTCGCAGAATCTGTTCATAAAAATTTAGCCGTAGTTCTTCGCTGACGCAAACGCTATACTACGCCCACTTTTTTAAAGCCTCTTAATTAACATTCTCACAGGAATCTTACGATGAATATCGACAAGCTCTCCGTTGGAAAAGATGTTCCTAATAACGTCAACGTTATTATCGAAATCCCAGCCAACGCTTCTCCCGTTAAGTACGAAGTTGATAAAGATAGTGGTGCATTGATGGTTGACCGCTTTATGTCAGCACCCATGTTCTACCCTGCTAACTACGGTTTTGTTCCGCATACGCTAGCAGACGATGGCGACCCTATTGACGTGTTAGTGGTAACTCCAGATCCACTGGTGCATGGCTGCGTTATTCCTGCTCGCCCTGTTGGCGTGTTGAATATGTCAGATGAAGGCGGCGGAGATGTCAAAATTGTTGCCGTGCCAGCTGGTAAGCTTTCAACAGAATACGATCATGTTGAAAACTATACAGACCTACCAACTCTACTCGTTCAACAGATTGAGCATTTCTTTGAGCACTACAAGCAGCTAGAGAAAGGCAAATGGGTCAAAATCGATGACTGGGCTGATGCTGCGGAGGCTAAGAAAGCCATCCAGGAAAGTGTTGACGCTTACAATAAATAATGACTATACCGACGATAGTTTGATTATTGCTTGATAGTAATAACAATCGTTAATGGATTGTGCTAATTTGAGGCAATCCATTTTAATAATAAAGACGCCGAGCCCAATGTCGGAAGCAAGAATTCTCAAAGACGAAAAAGAAGAATACCAACTGTTCCGATCTCGAGCGATTGCCGCCGGATTAATTGTTTTATTTCTCCTCTCAATTATTGCAGTTCGCCTGTTTTATCTGCAAATCTCAAATCATGAGCACCTCACGCAGCTAGCTCAAGAGAACTACCAAAAACGCATTCCTATTCCTCCCGTGCGCGGTCAAATTTACGATCGAAACGGCATCGTCTTAGCGGATAACAAAATTGAGTACGTGCTGGAAGTAGTACGTGATATCGCTAAAGATATGGATAAAAACATTGCGGTTTTGCAGCAGCTTATCCCCATCAGCACAAAAGAGGTTAACAAGTTTAAGCAGCAGCTTCGAGTCAACTCTCGCTTCCAACCCGTTATTTTGCGGTCGGCGTTGACAGAAGAAGAGATCGCCATTTTCTCAGTCAACCAGTACCGCTTCCCAGGGTTTGCTGTCAATATCAGAACGGAACGTGTTTATCCTTTGGGCTCCGTCGCCTCCCATGTCATTGGCTATGTTGGGCGCATTGATACGCGCGATTTAGAACGGCTTGGGAAAAACGAATACAAAGGCTCTACGCATGTCGGCAAAACGGGAATCGAGCGGTTTTATGAAGATCGGCTACATGGTAAGGCAGGCTTTAAGAAAGTAGAAATGGACGCCCACAGTGAACCGCAAAGGACACTGGCTGAGGAGTCTCCTATTTCTGGTGAAGACCTGTTTTTGAGCATCGATCTTGAGTTACAAATTAAAGCCGAACAGCTCTTGGAGGGAAAGCGCGGTGCAATCGTTGCCATGGACCCACGCAATGGCGAAGTGCTGGCAATGGCCAGCGTGCCTATGTTTGACTCCAACTTATTCGTTAACGGCATTTCCTATAAAAATTATAATGCGCTGCGTGATGACATGGATCGTCCACTCTTTAATCGGGCACTGCAAGGCGCTTACCCACCAGGCTCAACCATTAAACCTGTTGCGGGGCTAGTAGGGCTGGATGAAGGCGTCGTCACGAATAAACGCAGCGTTTATGGCAAAGGTTTTTTCCAGATCCCAGGGACAAGGCGTCACTATCGCTGCTGGAAAAAAACGGGGCATGGCCATGTCTCACTGAACAGAGCCATCTATCAATCCTGTGACGTGTATTTTTATGATTTGGCCTATCGTATGGGCATTGATCGTTACTCAAAAGCTATGAGTAAGTTTGGATTTGGCAAAAAAACAGGGATAGACCTTCCCCATGAACGCTCAGGACTCATGCCAACACCTGAGTGGAAGCTCAGGCGGCACAAGACAAATTGGTATCCCGGTGATACGGTCAATGTCGGCATCGGTCAAGGGTATTGGACGGCTTCACCATTACAGCTGGCGCATGCGACCGCTACTGTCGCGATGCGTGGTCAACGCATGATGCCACATGTACTGCGGGCGGTTCGGGTCTCAAGAAACTTACCTGAAAAACGGGTGAGCCCCATTGCATTACCCAGTGTGAGTGCCAGACAAAGTCAGTGGGACGCTGTGGTACAAGGCATGGTTAACGTCGTCCATGGCCCCATGGGAACCGCACGAGGGTCTGGCGCGGGTGCAAAATACCGCTACGCGGGTAAAACAGGAACTGCCCAAGTCTTTGGTATTGCCCAAAATAAAACCTATAACGCTTCAAAGCTAGCGAAACGTTTACACGACCACTCGCTGTTTGTTGCCTTTGCACCGCTGTCAAACCCACGTATTGCATTATCTGTGATTGTTGAAAACGGTGGTAGCGGAAGCGCTGTTGCTGCACCACTAGCAAGACAGCTATTGGATTCCTACTTGCTACCTAAGCCAGAAAAGACTGAAGAAGGCGATGCAAAGCAGAAAAAACAAGCACTTGACGAATCAAAGAAAAAAGCGAATAACAATGTATGATTCATAGAGAGTACGCACATGAATGAGTCCTTAGGTATTTTCCGCCCCATTTGGCAGGTACTCTCCAAACTTGATTTAGTATTACTCATCAGCCTCATTATCTTACTCACCCTAGGCGGCATTACCTTGCACAGTGCCAGTGGCGAGAACGCTGTTATGATGCAACGTCATTTTATCCACCTAGCCATTGCGACAACGGCCATGCTGGTAACCGCTCAGTTGCCCAGTCACATCTTGAGTCAGTGGTCAATCTGGGTATACGGTGCGGGCATTGCTTTGCTGGTACTTGTCATATTTCAAGGCGCAACAGGCGGTGGCGCACAGCGCTGGCTCGAGTTTGGTGCCTTTCGCTTTCAACCCTCTGAAATAATGAAACTGGCCGTCCCCATGATGGTGGCTAGCTACTTTTCTAATAAAACGCTTCCCCCAAAGTTCCTTCATATAGTGTTTGCTGGTGTACTCGTTATTATCCCTATGCTGTTAATTGCCAAGCAGCCTGACCTTGGAACGGCATTGCTAGTCGGAAGTGCTGGCTTTTTCGTTATCTATTTTGCTGGAATTGCTTGGAAGTGGTTGATTGCGATTTTTATCGCACTTGCAGGAGCCGCCCCCCTCCTGTTTTACTTTGGCATGGAAGATTATCAACGCCAACGCGTATTGACCCTGTTAGAC
>JBMZDT010000131.1:0-6115 GCA_049614505.1 Leucothrix sp. | reverse complement strand
GGTCTTGCTCACACATTTGTGTTTTGTCAGTCATACCGTTCTCAAGTTGATTTTTAAAGCATTATGGGCTGACTGATTAGCCGCGACAAGTAAGTTTGATAAAGTTGAGGTAATGTTTGGGCCTGCACCAGGTTGAGGGCCTTTTGGAAAATATTTGCTGAAAAAAAGTGGATCACTAGGCTAAAATCGCTTTAAATATTTTTAGAGTGATAGTTGTGAACAGTACTACAACCGATACGATCAAACACACCACTTGCTATGAATGCGATGCCAACTGCGCGTTTACCGTGAGCATCAACCCAGAAGGCGTCGCTACCAGTGTTGAAGGGTTGCCTAATTGCCCGAGGGGACAGTTACAGTTGGAACGGCAGTATCACCCGGATCGTTTGCTGTACCCTCTAAAACGCGTAGGCCCAAAAGGTGCTGGTGAGTTTGAACGAATTAGTTGGGATGAGGCGCTAGATACCATTGTCTCTAAATTAAATGAAGCCAAAGAAAAACATGGAGCACCGGCCGTTGGCTTTTTTGCGGGCTACACCAAGGAGGCCCGGCCTCAGCTACAGCGACTTGCTCACACCTTTGGCAGTCCAAATTATTTAACAGAATCGGGCTGTTGTTTTTCATCGACCATGGTGGCTGAAAAGCTCACTTATGGCTATAAGCTGAAAACAACATCAACGGTCGAATCCCCTAAAACAAAGTGTGTTTTAGTATGGTCTACCAACGCATCAGGCTCTATTCCGCCGTTTGAAAACCATCATCTCAATAAGAAAAAACGTAATCGTCACATGATCGTGGTTGATCCTCGCCGCACTGAAACAGCTGAAAATGCGGATATTCATTTACAAATACGACCAGGCACAGATGGGGCCTTGGCGCTGGGCTTTCACCATTTGATTTTTAAAAATGGCTGGCAGGCAGAGGGATTTTTAGAAGAATGGGGCAGTGGCGTCGCGCAATTCAAAGACTATGTAAGAGACTTTCCACCAGCCACTGTGGCTGAGATTTGTGGCATTGATGAAGCAGACCTGTGTGCTGCTGTTGAACTGTTTGCAACCGCTCTACCTTCACAGATTGCCATGTCACCGACATCAACCGTGCAACACAGCAATGGTTTTCAAAATCACCGCGCAATGATACTGCTGTCAGCGGTATTGGGTATGGTCGATGTTGAAGGGGGGAATCGCTTTTTTAATGACAAGGTGCTACCCAAGCCTATTGAAAGGTTTGATATGTGTTTGAATGAATTGCCGCCGCGAATCGGTGATGAAGTCTTTCCGATTTGGACAAAATACTGGCCTGCCGCGCAAAGTATGCTAATGCCTGACTGCATTTTAGAAGGCAAGCCCCAGCCGCTGCGCGCTGTATTGGCAATGGGCATTAATACGGCTATGTGGGCGAACTCTAAACGCATGGAGCGTGCACTGGGTGAATTGGATTTCTTTGCTGCCACGGACTTTTTCCATAATCCAGCGACATTACAAGCGGATATTGTGCTACCTGCTGCGACCAGTTTGGAGCGTAGCGCGCTCATTGCTTATCCAGGGTGTGCCTACCAAGGCGAAGTAAAATACCGACGACAAGCCCTACCACCAAGAGGCGAAGCAAAACCTGATGGGCAGATATTCCTCGAACTGGGTGTAAAAATGGGTTGGGGAGATGACTTCTGGCAAGGTGATCTTGATGCTTCTTGGGGTGAAATGGCTGAGGGGTTGCCCGATGAGATTCGCGAAGAAGCCTATGACAACCCAGAAGGCGTAACCGTGTACAGCCAAGTGATTGATGACTTGGTGGATGAAGGATACTTGGATGCTGATCGTCAATGGCGCTTAAATGGCTTCAAAACCGTTACAGGCAAGGTAGAGTTTGATTCGCAAGAGCTACGCGAGCAAGGCTATGATGGGTTGCCTGTTTACCAAGAGCCTAAGGAAAGTCCTGTCTCGACGCCTGAATTATTCAAGCAGTATCCTTTAGTGCTGACCTCGGGTGGGCGTCAGAAATATTTTACCCATTCGCAGCAACACAATATTGCTAATCTTTTGGATTATGACCCTAAACCGCGGATTCAAATACACCCTGAGGATGCGGTGGCACGAGGCATTGAACAGGGTGGAGCGGTTAAAGTGAGCTCGCCCCGTGGTGAGGTAGTGTTTTATGCTGAAGTAACGGATCGTATGAAGCAGGGTGTAGTACATTGCTTTCATGGCTGGAATGAGGCGAACATTAATGAGCTGACAGACGATGCGAGTTTAGATGCAATTAGTGGGTTTCCGGCATTTAAGTCACTGCTGTGTCAAGTTGAGCGCCGTTAGCGTTTCTTGGCGCTGGCTTTGCATGAACAAGCTGTTTTGCCCAATATACTTTTATGTTTAAACAGCAACGCGGTAAACAGGCCGATTCCTACAATGAAGAAGCCTGTCGCAGCCAACTCAAAATAGACGGCTAAGCCAGCGACACTAGCAAATCCTAAAAAGACAAGAATGGGGATTACTGCACAACAGCTTATACAAAGTGCAAGAGCAGACCAAGCAAAGCGCTTCAGAGATGGTTTATTGTGGGCGTTGGGATTGTTCATCGGTAAACCTGTTAGTATAGTTATGACTACCTTAAACTATGAAGTTGACTACAGAGTCAAATCTAATTTAGGTTTATTGGCGACTAAGTAACGCAAAAACCGTGGTGCTTAATTAGATGATGACTACAGGAAGCATATGAACAGTATCGAAATTGGCAAGCACTGGCCGAAGATATTAGAGGCTTTAAATTCGGGGAAAAAATCAAATCGATTCTTCTCTATCGCCACAGTCAATAGCGATGGGACTCCACACGTTACGCCAATAGGTCATGCCTTTTTCAACGACAACATGACCGGATACTATTTTGATCAATTTTCTGCAGCTATGCCAAGAAACTTTGAGTCAAACAAAAATATCTGCCTAATGTCTGTCAATAGCAGCACATTGTTTTGGCTCAAAAGCCTCTACATTGGAAAGTTTAGTGCGCCACCAGCTATTCGACTGATGGGTACTGTAGGTGAAAGGCGAGATGCAAACCAGAAAGAGTTAGAAAGGCTACATCAAAGTATTTCTGTAACCTCACGACTGCGAGGGCATAAGTTACTTTGGGGCAATCTCACTAAAGTGAGAGATATGCAATTTAGTGCATTCTCACCCGCTAAATATCCAATCATGTGTGACGAACTATGGTGATTTGTTTTTTAACGGGTGTGGCACAACAAGACCCGGGTAGTTGAGATGGTTAACTTTAGAGTAATAAGCATAATCACTTCAGTTATTGCAGGCGTTTTATGCAGTTGGCTTTTGTTCGCCCCTGAAATAATATTTATGTTATTCAACATTGATGGGCATGCCTCTGCATTTTTCATTGGCAGAAGGGCTGCCGCGCTGTTTCTAGGGATTTCTGTGTTTACTTGGGTCGGTCGTAGTGCAGCTCATTCAGAATTTAGGCAAGCAGTATGCTTAGGTTTAACTATTTCGATGGCTTCATTGGCTTTACTTGGGATAGCCGAGTATCTACGTGGATTTGCTGGTACTGGCATTTTCTTAGCGGTTGTAACAGAAAGTCTACTTGCGCTGATGTACTTCAACATATGGGTTACTCATGCAAAGAAATAACCAGATGAGCATTAATACAGGCAGCATCTAGTCATACTGATTAATACGCAATGAAAAATTACAGAAAAGCGACTCCTAAAGATGACATTGAGATTGCAAGTGTTTCTGTTGAAGGCTGGAAATATGCTTATAAAGGAATTATGCCAAATAGTTTGCTTAACGCTCTTGATCCAATAAAGAGGGCGGTGGGCAGATCCAGCTTTTTGAAGGAAAATACGCTATCGACATATGTTTGCACAGAGTTTGGAAAAGTTATTGGATTTGTTGATTTTGAAAAATCTCGTGATGATGACTGCAATGAAGCAGTTGGAGAAGTCTGGGCAATATATGTACTGCCACAATACATAGGCAAACAGTTTGGTAAAGGGTTGTTTTCTTTAGCTGCCCAAAAGCTAGTTGAAAGAGGTTATAGAGAGATCACTGTTTGGGTGCTGAGTCAAAACAAACTTGCTAGAGATTTTTACGAACGACAGGGCTTAACGGCAGATGGCTGTGAAAAAATGCACTCCAATCTTACCGAAATACGCTATAGAAAAGTCCTAACTGAAGGCAATATGAAGTCTTTTGAAGATATTTAAATGAAAAATGAGGGTATCTACAGTAAATAACGTTTGGCGACTTGGCAAGAGTTTCGAATGATAAGCTCACAGGGCAGTGTAATTTCTTTAGGCTTGAGGGTGTCTTCACTCATATGCTCTAGTAGCGTGTCAACACTCTGTTTGACCATCTCATCAAAAGGCTGCCGGATCGTTGTTAGATTATAGGCTCTACTCCCTGCAAACCCAATGTCATCTACCCCAATCACGCCAACCTGATGGGGTATTTTTAAACCGAGTTCATGCCGAATTGCATCCATTCCACCACAAGCTAAAATATCGTCAGCAAAGAATAGGGCATCAGGTTGTTCTGCAAAGGAATACAATCGGCAGGTAGCATCAAAACCTGCATCGTAACTATGTCTGCCGCCATCAATAACTTGCCAGTTGGTGTGACCTAATTCGACTAGGCGGGTAATAAAACCTCGTTGACGATCAACCGTCGTTGAAGCACCTTCGACACCACCAATAAAAGCGAACTTTTGATAACCCGCTTCTGATAAAGCATCGGCCGCCATACGCCCCACAGAAACATTATCGCAACACACAACTGACACTGGATTATTCAAAGAATGCCTAGCAAAGATAACGACCGGCGTGCCTTGGGCATGACAGATGTCAACTAGCTTAGTCGGTAGGGCTGAAGAAGTAACAATAAGGCCATCAACATGGTATTCCATCACTAACTCGACCGCTTCCTGCATATCCATGTCAGTGCCGACATTGATTAGTAAACTGTGGTAGCCATTGCGTTGGAGCGTTGCGGTGAAATCGTTAAGAATGGAAAGGTAGGCTGGGTTATCAAAATCTGTGACAATAATCCCCACCAAATTGGATCGTGATTTTAACCCACGCGCTAAGCGATTGGGTTTGTACCCTAATTCGTCAGCGGCAGCATGCACTTTGCTGCGCATGCTATCTGAACAACTGGCTTCAGCATTAAACGCACGCGAAACCGCTGAGATCGAAACCCCAGCGAGTTCAGCCACATCAACGATGGTCACAGATCGTTGGTTGCTTTCTGCTTGTTTACGAGAAGTCGGCTTTTTCATTAGCTAAGAAAAGCAGACTCAATAAACTCACGGCTGTTTTTGGCATTGAGCAATGGGTCAGCAGGTAGCTTAGGGTCCATGTCTTGTTCAACCGTTACCCAGCCATCAAAATTAATATCGATTAGCGTTTGTTTTACTGCCCCAAAATCAACGCAACCTTGGCCAAGAGGTGTAAACATGCCTTGACTGATCGCATTGTAAAAATCGACGCCTTCAGTAACCGAGAGCTTATGCACATCCGCATCGATATCTTTAAAGTGAAGATACTTTACGCGGTCAGCATAGGTACGAATCACTTCAGCAGGGTCCATGCCTGCGTATTGCGCATGACCTGTATCTAAACAAAGGCTGACCAAATCCGGATCAAGATCATTCATTGCCTTATCTAGCTCATCACGATACTCGATAAACGTACCGGCATGCGCGTGTAGTGTTGGCGTAATGCCGTGATCCTGACAAATAACTGATGCTTGACGAATCGTTTCCATCATCGCATTCCAATTGTCTTTTTCCAGACGTGTCGCAGTCGCAACCTGACCCGCTTGATCCGTTCTGGGTGAAGCAACATGGTCGATCACTACCATATACTTTGCCCCTAAAGGCTCAAGGATTTTGCAGCTATCTTTCGTGAATTGTAGCACTTCGCCGCGCTTAGCAGGATCATGTAGGTAATGAAATAGGGTGCCTGCTAGTAGTGATAAACCCCGCGCACCTAGCTCATCGCGCAGCTGATTGGTATCAGTAGGCAGGTAGCCCAAGGGGCCTAGCTCAGTCGCGCTGTAACCTGCATCACGAATATCATCCAGACAAGAATTCCAAGGTGGATTGTCTG
>JBMZDT010000130.1:0-6128 GCA_049614505.1 Leucothrix sp. | reverse complement strand
GCAAACACCCAATAAAGGCCTACTAGCAGTAAATAACCTAGTATAAACGCCAGCAGCAAACCCACTAAAACCGTAAAAGTGCTGGTCTCAATCGTATACTCTTGCCCCCATAAAATAACCAAATCCTGAGAGTTACGCAGTAACATCACACCAACAATGTAGATCGCACCAATGGCCATTAGTATCAAAAAGGGCAACCACATTAGGGCTGCTCCTTAGCAAAGCCAATCAAGAGTTCCTCTAGTAACTGCCCAGCCAAGAGATTAGGTACTTTAGGGCTAAGCGCCATAGATTCAAGCCTACCGAGCGCAGCTAAGGCTGCATTATTTAAAAGACCGATGTGCTCTTGGTTTAACAGTGTCCTCAATTGCTTCAGCTGAGTTTGATAAGCGGCCTTTTGTGACTTCAGCGCTAATAATTTAAGCGTTTCCAGCTTCAATCGAATCAGCTCATAACGCACCTGCTGAGTATCACCTTTGATTGTCTTGGCCAGTTTATTATCGTACCGCTTGATTACCACCGTCTCATCTAGCCTTAACTTAATACGGTTTAAAATCGAATCGGTTTTATCCGCTGTGCGTGCAACACTCGCTACCTCGGTATTTTTATCATTTGGCGAGGTGATCTGTGGCGCTAGTTTTTCCGCCAAATCATCAATCGCCATAATAACCGCTGCCAAATCAATGGTTTTATAGCCTTCTAAGTTTGCAATGTCTTTAGCAATTAGACCGCGCAACGCCAGCAAATTGGGTTGTCCTAATACCATTAATGCTTTATCAGCCGCTTTTAATGCGCCAATAGCAGTTGCTGCATCTTGGTTTAAGGTTAAGTGACGGTTAGCAATGTTCAGCAAGTAACGAATCTCAGCGACCTGCCACTGCTGCCCAGATGGCGTGATGGCCCGATTTTCCTGACTCACTTGCTGTTGCTGGCGCGTCAGCTGCTCAACCTGCTGTTTTAAAGCCGTTTCGATGTATTGGTTGCTGGCTTTAAGCGATTTAAGCTCGCTTAACTCTTTCGTTGCTTGCGCTTGGTTTTCTGCCAGCTGAGTACGAATATCACGCTGCCAATTCTCTATCGCTACTTTACCAGCCATTTGCGGCATGAGGGCCATGGCGACTTTGGCATCGTCCTGCGCAGATTTGGCTTTGTCATGTACCCTAAGGAAATTCTTATAGCCCGCTGCAATACCCACAATCGTGAAAAACAGCGCCAACCAAGTGAGAAACAAAGTAAAGATGGATCGTTTTCGCAGTATCTTCAACTGCTTATCCAGATTGGTCGTGTGATCTATCATCAACCCTTTACCTCAATTACCGATCTTAGCCCAACTAAGCAACCTGTTAACCATCTGATCATCGCTCGGGTCGTGCGCTATGATAACGCGTCCCTGATGCCCCATGCCACTCACTGCGTCAGCCATACGCTGGCTACCGACTAGCAGCGTCACGTGGTTGAGCCAATCTTCCCCTGCGCCCAGTGCGAATAGATTCGTTAGCCCCTCAACGCTCGTCAGCGCGATTATATCGATTCCTGTTTGTTGCTGACACTTAACTAATGGCAATAAATTACTCACAGGGCAAATACGTCGATACACGTCGATGTAATCCACTAATCCGCCACGCTGTACTAAGGTCCGATGCAATAAATCACGCCCCCCTTCGCCCCGAACAATCGCAATATGCTTAGTCTCAACATCCTTGAATGCAACATGGTCTAACAGTGCCTCACTATTAAATAATGTGTCAGGCACAATCGAAACCGTCACTCCTTGCTGCTCCAAAGACGCGGCGGTTTGTTGACCCACCGCTGCAATTTGAGCACTGCCCAGCATGGTGGGCACTGAAGCATTTGGGAGTCGTTTTTGCAACGCAGCAAATGCCATGTGTACCGCATTGCGACTGGTAAAAATCAAATAATCATAACGCGCCAACTGATCCAACTGTGCCTTATACACACGGCCATCTAAAGGCTCGGCTATATCCAGTAGTGGAAACTCAACGACATGAGCCCCCAATGTTGTCAGTTGCGCACAGACACCCGCAGACTGGTGTTTGGGCCTAGTAATGACAATGGTTTTATTGGTTAACGGCTTACCAACGCTCATCAAGCAACATGGATACCAATACTATCCAATACCGCGCGGCCACCCTGTGCTAACAGTGACTCCGCGACGGCCACACCAATGGCTTCTGCATCTTCAATTCGGCCTGTTTTCTCTGCCCGATAAATAACCGAACCATCAGGGTAACCCAGCAATCCGCGCAACCAAATCTGATCACCCTGCAAAATAGAATAACCGGCCACAGGTACCTGACACCCCCCATTCAAACGATTGTTTAAGGCACGCTCAGCTTTGACGCGAATCGCTGTTTCAGCATGAGTCAGTGGTGCTAATAACTGGTTAATGCGCTCATCACCTTCACGGCATTCGATTCCTACCGCACCTTGACCGATAGCGGGCAAACTCTGCTCCACACTAATCCTCTGACGAATACGATCTTCAAAGCCTAGGCGAATCAAACCTGCTGACGCCAAAATAATCGCGTCGTACTCATCATTGTCTAATTTTCCTAAACGCGTATTCACATTACCGCGTAAATCAAGAATGCGTAAATCAGGACGGTACTCTCTGATTTGAGTCTGCCGACGCAGGCTGCACGTACCGACTCTCGCGCCTTGAGGTAGTTCATCAATTGAGGCAAAGTGGTTAGAGACAAACGCATCGGTTGGGTCTTCACGTGCCATAATGACGGGTAGGTGCAGACCTTCTGGAAAGGCCATGGGGACATCTTTCATAGAATGCACTGCAATATCCGCTGTGCCCTCTAACATACCTGTTTCTAGCTCTTTGACGAACAGCCCTTTACCACCCACCTTCGCCAATGGGGTATCCAAAATAATGTCACCGCGTGTCATCATACCCACTAGCTCAACCTCAAGGTTGGGATGGATCGTTTGAAGGCGGTTTGCAACGTGCTCCGCTTGCCAGATGGCTAAAGCACTTTTACGGGTTGCGATACGTAAGGTATTGGACATAAAGACATTATTTGTTGCAAGTTGAAAGTTTGGGCACTTTACGATAAAAACGCCAGTGAGGCAAAGCAAAGAGGCTAGTCATGGAAATTATTGAAGAAGACGATTTACAGGCACTGGGTAAACAAATGCAAGCCAAGCGACTGGGCGTAATGATCATGTTTCACGCCTCTTATTGTGAGTATTGCGAGCGTTTAGAAGAAGACCTACTGCTGCCAATGCTTAGAAGCGGTGAATACGATGAGAAGGTATTCATTCGAAAAATCCAGATTGATAGCAATGACGAACTAATCAACTTCAATGGCCAGACACTAACTACCGCGCAGATTTCTACCCTTTACGGCGCCTCAATGACACCAACGTTAGTCTTTTTAGATCCCGCAGGTGAGGAGCAGTCCGAACGTATTTTGGGCTACACCACACCTGATTTTTTCAGTGCCTACGTTGACCAGGGCATTGACGAATTACACGCAGCAATCGTCAAATAGACTCACTGATAACGTTGAGAAGTCGCCGCATTGCGGTTCTGGTAGCCATTTCTTCTTACTGTAGTTGTCTCAGTATACAACTGACCACCATATTTTTTCCAAAGCGTGGCGGGACCTATCATACCGATGTAAGTCCCTGCGATACGCCCTAGATTTTTACCTGCGGCACTGCTACCTCCTGCTTTTCCACCAAGATAGCCACCTACCGCTGCACCAATGACCGTTGCGGCCGTTTTTTCTTTTGTACTGACCAGATCAAGCCCTTCAGCGGGCATCATGGTTGAACAGCCTTGTAAGGCCAGTGCTACAGGCAATGTTAGAATAAGTTTTTTCATTTAGGGGATTCCATTGATAAAGAGTATCCGTTCGGTATACAGACTATTATAGTCAATCATAATGCGGGATTATGTTACCAATTGGCAAGATATTCACTGCATTTTAGGCATCTAATCGCTATTCATAATCTCGCGAATCTTTTTCTCATGACTCGCACGCCAATCTGCTAAAGACTGTGCTGCTGCTTTTTGCTGCTTAGCCAGCGCTTTCTCCAGCGTTGCTTCGATCTCATTCTTAGGAATAACAACAATCCCCTCTTCATCCGCTACGATCAAATCTCCGGTACTCACTGAAATACCACCACACTGAATTGTCACCTGTGACTCACCGTCTTTGCTTTTCCCACCGGGCTTTGGAAAAACACCCCGCGCAAATACTGGAAAGCTTAGATTACGGAGCTCGCCCAAGTCACGAATCGCCCCATCAATCACAAACCCTGCAATCCCATTTTGCTGGGCAACTGCACAGACATTTCCACCTGCAACAGCATAATTATCCTCATCAACCTCAGCCACAATAATCGAGCCCTGAGGTGCTGAGTAAATCGCATCGTGCATATAGGTATTGCTACGATTAGTACAGCGCACCGTAAACGCTACCCCCATCATTGCGGGTGTGGGTGACAGTAACGATTTAATACCGATGTCCATCGCACAGCCCGCACCCTGAGCATCGGAAATATCAGTCGCTAGTAAATCTTTGTAAGGTGTTAAGTCCATATCGCCTCCTGAATCAGCCTTGCTCTGCAACGGTCAATTTTTTAAATGTGTAAATAGGTGTTTCAATCATCAGATTACCCTCCAAGTCTTCAAGATAGAGGTTAGCTTGTGCAGCCACAACATCACCGTCTTCATTGTTAGCAACACCCACTAATTCAAAACGAATTTGCTTCGGGTCTTCAAAAATCATTCCCGAAAACTTCTTAGTCGCCATGGATTTGAATACTGGCTGCTTAAGCCCGTATTTCTCCTCAGCAATTTCTTTTAGTAAAGCGATCATGCCATGAGTACCAAAGTTACCTGGCACCACAGGGTCTCCCTTAAAATGAAAACGCAATGGCCATAGTGCTGGGGTAATCGCTTGTGTGGCATTCACTAATAAACCGCCTTCAGCCGCTTCAGTCCGCCTTGTCCCTTCATCATAAACGGGGATAGTGAGGCCTGACAATGTACTTGCATCTTCACCTGACTCAACCCCTAGCTCACCGCCATATTTTGCACGTAACGCCTGAATTTCTTCTGGTAGCAAAATACCGACAATGACTTTTTTGGTTTCTAGCACCAGCGCGCCATTGTCATCTAACATTGCACCATCAAAAATCGCCGTACCCGTGCCAGTCGCTTTATTCACGACCCACTTTTTGCGCGTCATCGCAAAGGTGAAAGTTTTACCCGCCACAAAATCAAGCGATTGGTGCAATTGGCAAGCCCCCGATGATAAGGCGCGACCAATGCCGTTCGCTTTGCGAGCGCCCCAGAAGCCAACCAACTGATCGAGTTGATCTTGAAACAGCATTTCTAAGGATTCGTTGGCGTCGTAAGCCCAATCAGCAATATCATCAGGAAAGGTAAACGACGCATCGATACCATCTTCATCAATGCGCTCGATTTGGTCGATACAAAGAATCGGCTTGCGTGGTAGCTTGGCAAAGGTTTCATTACCTAATTGGCCTTCAGCATGAAGCTCTAATAGCCGTCCGTTTAAGCAGCTTAAGCCCTTCCAATCCAACGCTTTTAGTGCGTCATCATCTAAACGATTCAGCGCTTCAATACTGTATTCCTGCATGGCGTTTCTTCATCCAAATCAAAAACGGCGATTGTACCCCAGAAATGCCGTCTTTAATAATGCAGACTTCACTCTGATGGCCCTTGGAAATTCCCCCAAGGGTTTGCCACCGTAGAGCGGCTAGGCTTACTAGGTCTCTGATCACTTGAGGCGTGACTACGTTTGCGTCGCTCGTTATAGGCTTTGCTTGAGCCTTTACGCTCGCCTGTTTGGCTATTACGCTGCACCGTTTTTTTAATGCGCTTTTGGTTGCGACGCTCAGCATCTTCTAAGCTCAACACCTTTGGCTCTTTTGGTGTAACACCCTCCGGAATAATTCGCTCTCTCGGTACCAGCTTAAACTGCTCAGATGAAACTGGCGGTAAGCTTTTGTATTCGTAGAGATAAAATATTTCCACTTTTTCGCGTGCCCAATCCGTTTTCTTAAAAAACTTCGCACTCGCTGCAACGCTAGGATTGGTTTTGAAACAGTTGATATTTAGG
>JBMZDT010000129.1:0-6160 GCA_049614505.1 Leucothrix sp. | reverse complement strand
AAGATAAGTATTTTAATCGGGCTTATTACAGAATAGCCAATACCAAGCTTATCTAAATTGCTATTTGTGAATCTTCAGTTTTCTACGAACTAAACCCATAAGTCCGAATAAGCCAATTCCAAAAAGACCAAAGCTTCCACCACCAGAACTTGATGAGGTACCTGTGCTAGTTGAAGTACTTGTATTAGTCGAAGTGCTTGTACTAGTTGTTGATGGCATAGAAATAATGCCTGCTCCTGGTGCCAAGCTTTCGGTTGTGTCAGTTACAGTAAAGGAGCAACTGGCTGAGGGTTTTGGGTCGAAAAACTGTAATACAATGGCATGCGCATAGCTCACCGTCGTGGTAAAGGGTTGATAGTTCACTGACCCTTTGTTTGAAAAGCCAATATAACCCTCATGCGCGTTGCTCCCATTGTCGTTTGTAAAACCTGGAACACTGCCGGAGCCAACCAAGCCAGAGTTACCCGAAAGAGGCTTATCTTGTAGTAGTATCATTTCACGGTGTGCCCAGTTAGAGGAAGAGTCATCATACATCCATTGATAAATGGCTCGTTCAGTCATAAGCGGTATCGAGGTTCCAGCGGTAACACCATACCAGGCAAGGTTCTCACCCCGAGCTATATTTGTGTAGCAGTTACTTAGGGTTGGGCTGGCAGCAAGCCTTGAAAAAAAGCCATCTGTGGTTGATGAAGGGTTGCCAGAGGGCTGATAATGACCTGTTACATTATTATTAATTAAGACGTTGGCGTAGGTATCTGAGATCATGTCTACCGCTGACTCCACTCCAGCAAAAGGCAAGCCGATAACATTTGGTAGCATTCCATCTCTGGAAGTTCTTTCTGCATTTACAAGAAAGAGTGCTTTTTGATCATCAGTCATACCGTCCCAGTCACTTTGCGAAGGTAAGTCAAGATCCGTAATTGTGTTTAAGGTTAAGCCAAGTTGCGTTTCTTCTTGGCGACGCGCGTTGTTGAAAGCGGCTTCAATAATAGCAACACTACCATATGTGGGAGGTGGTGCACTCGCTCCATTGATGTCTAAGCTATTACCATTATTACTATACATCCATTTAATGTCATTAGTAATGTTAGGGGGTGAGTCAGCCCAGACACTAGAGGAAAGTACAGTAGTAACAACTGCGGCGAGTATTCTTTTATTCAACTTGCTTGTAGGATGGATTTGCATAGATTTGCCTCTTAAATATTTTTAACAGACCATAGAGTGCTGCATGAATACATCATGTCTATGGTTGATATACCGTATCTAGAGGCCAAGACGGTATGAGTAGAATTAACTCAGCGATGGATGTTAATGTTTTAGCAATAAAGAGTAAAGCATGTTGCCAATAGTAACTTAAAAATAGTTTGATTTTGGCTTGTAGTTATTTTTTTGGTGTTAAAGATGAATTTCCTAGGCCAAATCTTAATGCGTTATCGTGCAAAAAAAGCCTTGTTAATACCCCCTGCTGGCATAGCTTTTCGTGCTCTACTGATGCTCTGTCTTGCCCTAATTTAATATATGCAAACAACCCTGCCTCAGAAGCATGGCATTGATAAGTGGCCTCCAAAGTATTTTTTAGTTTGGCCATTTGCAAAGGAATCAGTTGGCGTTGCTCAGCTTGCCAATCTCTATCACCCAATGCCAATCGTCCTGCCCATCGCGCCGGATTACTCACCGACCAATCATCCTGAAGCCTAACAAGTTTCTCTAATAGCCCAGGTTCAGCCCAAACAAAGCCGAGTCGTATCCCTGCCAATCCAAAAAACTTCCCAATGGATCGTAATACGATCAAGCCAGATTCCGGCTCTTCTTTGACTAAACTACCCTCTGGCGTTAAGTCCATAAAGGCTTCATCAACAACTAGCCAGCCATCACGCTGCTGTAATCGCTGGTGCCAGTGCTGTAACTCTTCAACACAGTAGCGTTCCGCAGTGGGATTAGTTGGGTTGACAAGCAGCAACACATCCAACGAGGGAAGCATTTCTGCAAGCGTTTGCCGAGGTATTTCAACCACTTCATGTCCTGCGCTTTGCCACGCCTGTTGGTGGCTATGATAGGCGGGTGAAATAATGCCCACTCGTGACGGCTTACGTAGTAGCGGCAGCTTTTGAATAGCTTCTTGTGAGCCAGCAACGGGCAGTAGGTAGGTGCTGCCATAAAAAGCGGCGGCGGCTTTTTCAAGGCCGTCATTGGTTTCAGGAAGTCGTTGCCAAATGTCTGTGGGTACTGGTGGCAATGGATAGCTATTTGGATTGATGCCCGTAGAGAGGTCAATCCAGTTTTCTAGTGGGATATTATAACGCGCACTGGCTAACTTGAGCTGGCCACCGTGGTGATGAATTGGCTGCATAAGAGTCCTAGATCAAACTCAGTAGGCCAATCACTAGTGCGCTGATGCCCCAGAGATAGACGCTTCGATTGACGAGTGCAATAGCGTTGGATAGGTCATTAACTGTGGGTGCTTGGCCTAAGCCCAATTTTGGGCGATGCTTCTTTTGACCATCATAAACTGCATTACCCCCTAGGCTTAAATTCAGTGCGCCGGCACCAGCAGCCATCACAACACCCGCATTTGGGCTATACCATTGCCCCATTTGGGCTCGCCACGCCTGCATAGCGCCTTTGAAGTGACCAACGAGCCCGTAGGTTATGGCGGTGAGCCGCGCGGGAATAATATTAAGCAGGTCATCGACTCGCGCAGAAAATTTACCAAATTGCTCATAGCGTTGGTTGCGGTAGCCCCACATCGCATCGAGTGTGTTGCACAATCGGTAAGCAACGACCGCAGGTGCCCCACCTACCGCCAGCCAAAACAATGGGGCAAAGATCGCATCACTTCCGTTTTCTAGAATAGACTCAATGCCTGCTTTACTAATGTCATTGGGGTTAAGCTGTGTGGTATCTCGACTGACCAGCCAGCCAATTTTTTGCCGTGCTTCATCAAGATTGTTACTAAGCAATGCTTGCTCTACCCAAGTGCCATGCTGGCGTAAACTGTGCCAGCCCACTGCTAGCCAGCCACATAAAATACTAAGCCACCAGCCGCCAATCAGTGTATCTAGTAGCCAAACGAGAAGGGTAATAGGGAGTACTGCCACGATCCAAGCAATAGCGCCTTTGCTAATTTTCTCTGGGCCACGATTGAGTACGGCTTCTATTTGATCAACAAGCTTTCCGTAGGTAATCAACGGGTGGTAACGTTTTGGTTCGCCTAGGAGATGGTCTAGCAGCAATGATAGGGGGAGTGTTAGTAAGAAAAGCATAAAGCGGGATTAGTGTAAAAGGTTGAGACTATCAGCAGTACCAGCTATAAGCACCTTTTTTCCGCAGCTAAAAAAATGGGCCAACATTACTGTTGACCCGTTTCTCACGAACTAACGTTCACAAACTTATGAATAAAGCTGTGGCGCGCCTAGCTTCTCGTGAATGTCGTTACTGGCCTGCTCAGAAATATTCAGGCCTTTTCTTAGCGTATCTAGGTAAACCGCTTCTTCTTGAGAGTCTAAATCAATCGCCATTAGAGACATTAAATAGACTTGTTGCTCCAAACCACTTGGCACACTAGAGACTAAGCCATCAAGATCCAATGGCGCTTGCAATTCGTTGTGTACGAAAGTTGCCTCTTCTTCAGTGATATCACCCAAATGTTCAGTGATTTTACGGCGCTCTTCGTCATCAAGCGTCCCATCCGCTTTAGCTGCACTAATCATCGCTTTTAGCAGAATTGCTGCGTTATCTTCATCGCTTTGTGACACTTGCTCAGGTTCTTTACCTTGCAGAGCATCGTTAAACATGCTGCCAAAGTCAGGTGCGCTAGAACCTTGTTGTGGTGCTGTTGCACCGCCCAAAGACCCTAATAGCCCACCCAGTCCGCCTGCCGCGCCACCTTGGCCGCTGCCACCCGCTAAGCCTGCAAGTAGGCCGCCTAAACCACCCGCAGAGGCTTGATTGCCACCGCCTGTAAGGCCACCGAGTAAGTCACCAAGGCCGCCTGCTTGAGAGCTGCCCTGTGAACCGCCGCCAGTTAAGCCGCTTAGTAATCCACCCAGGCCACCGCCACCTGCTTGTGCGTTACTGCCACCGCTCAGGCCGCCGAGTAACCCCCCCAGTCCACCACCCGCTTGAGCGTTATTGCCGCCAGTTAAACCACCGAGTAGTCCGCCTAAGCCGCCACCGGACTGCGCACTGCTACCGCCTGTTAAGCCGCCTAGCAATCCACCGAGACCGCCACCTGCACCGCCAGCTCCACCCATGACTTTACCAACGCCTTTAGCGACGATAACGCCCATGGCTACTTTTCCTAAGGTTCCCATTAAACTCATTTGGTGATCTCCGATTTTGAGTGTTATTAGATTTGTTAATTATTCCGGCTGTTGATCATAGCAGTAAAACAAATCTAAATCGCTGCTATTGCCTAACCAATTAGTGTGTGATGAGACAATTGGGTTCAATAGCTGAGTTTTCAAGAAGATAGCGTTTTCCTTTCTTGTCAGTGAGGTAGCAGTGCAGGGATAATGCAGCCTTTAAAATTACCCGTAAGCTGTATTGCTATGAAAAAGACAGGAATAATGATTTGTGGCCATGGTAGTCGCTCTAAAATTGCTGGTGAAGAGTTTGGTTTATTAGCCAAAGGACTCAAAGCACGTTATCCAAATATTCCTGTTGAGTATGGTTTTTTGGAGTACTCAGCGCCCAATATCCACATGGGCTTGGACAGCATGGTAGCTCAGGGGATTGAGGAAATTTACGCGGTTCCCGGCATGTTGTTTGCCGCTACCCATGTTAAAAATGACATTCCATCGGTACTAACCACTTATCAACAAAAGCATGAAGGGTTAACCATTCATTATGGCCGTGAACTGGGCTTGCATCCTCTAATGATTGCAGCGTTTGAAGCACGCATTTTAGAAGCAATGGGCCTGACCGAGGCGCCTGAGCCGGGTGATTTGTATGACACGATGCTTGTCGTCGTTGGACGTGGCACATCTGATACTAATGCCAATGCAGAAGCGAGTAAGCTGACGCGTATTGTCGCGGAAGATCTTGGTTTTGGTTGGTCTGAAACTGTGTTTTCTGGGGTCACATTTCCGTCAGTTGGGCGGGGTTTAGAGATGGCGCTCAAGCTGGGCTATAAAAAGGTAGTCGTGGCTCCTTACTTCTTATTCTCCGGCCGTTTGATTGAGCGTATTCATAACTATGTCGATAAAGTGGCGGATGAAAACCCAGACGTTAAGTTTATGACAGCGCACTACCTGAGTGATCAAGCGCACGTCATTGATACTTTTATGGCGCGTATTGAAGAGTGTGCGACCGGTAAGATTGTTGATAATCACGACTTGATGAAGTCTTTTCATGAGCGCTTAGCTAAAGGCGAGATAGATATTCATCATCACCATGCCGAGTTCCAACCTGAAGGGCATGATCACAGTCACGGCGATCATTCACACAGCCATGGGCACACCCACTCACATAGCCACGGCCATGACGGGCATTCTCATTCTCACGATCACACCGTTGATAAGAATAAAAGCGCAACAAGTGCTGAGGAGCATGTTAAAGCACACGGGCATTCACATGGTGTTTACAAACACATCGCTCACCCGCACGGGCCACGCACGATGGTAGATGATCATTTATGTCATTGTTTCATGAGCCAATTGCCCTCAGAGGTTATTGAGGATGAACGACGGATTCGTGCTGAAAAGGGAATTAAGTCTGTAAGGGATGAAGCACCTCATTAAGCTGGATTAATTACTTGATTGATAAAGCTGTCATTAATTCCATCATGCTAGACTTCTCACCATATATTAGCTGGTTATGGAGCAACCAGTGCCTAGTTTAGTGGGTAAATGTAAGGTAAATGGTGAGACGTATGGTGAAATTGTTTCAGGCGGTGATCGCAGTGTTCTTTGCTATGGGTGGATTAGCGTCGGCTATGCCACCCAATTCATACAAGGTTGATGGGGGATGGGCGTGTAAAGATGGGTATCGCAAACAGGCGCAACAGTGCAACCCAATTTATGTTCCACCGAATGCACGCTTAGAAGGTAAGGGTTGGGTTTGTGCGTCCGGATTTAAGAGGCAGAGTAATCAATGTAACCCCGTTAAGTACTCACAGACAAAAAAGAAGCCAGTCCCTAATAAGGCATCTGCTGAAATT
>JBMZDT010000128.1:0-6168 GCA_049614505.1 Leucothrix sp. | reverse complement strand
TTTCGACATCTGTCATGGATGCCGGCGCTGCTTCAATCTCTGCGAGAGCTTTCCCCGTCTCTTCGATCTGATCGACGAGTCGGAAAGCGGCGAGCTCGATACCGTCTCGAGCGACGATTTCGCGCCGGTCGTGGAAGCCTGCACACTCTGCGACATGTGCTTCATGACCAAGTGTCCTTACGTACCACCGCATGAATGGAACGTAGACTTCCCACATTTGATGCTGCGTGCCAAAGCCATCAAACTCAAAAAAGGGGACGTTAAAACGCGCGACAAGATTTTAGCCGCAACGGATACCGTGGGTAATTTAGCGGGCATTCCCGTAGTATCCACAGTCGTTAACGCCATGAATGAAAACGACTTAGCTAGAAAAGGCTTGGAGAAAGTCCTGCAAGTTCACCCCAATGCAACAATCCCCAAGTACCATAGCAATACGGGCAGAAAACGCATTGCACAGCACAAATCTAGCCACCAAGCAGTGCCGGTTGGTAGAACCAAAGGCCAAGTAGCATTTTTTGTCACCTGCTACGGCAATCGCAACGAACCACACATTGTTGAAGACATGGCAAAGGTGTTTGAACACAATCAAATTCCTCTAGTGCCTGTGGATAAAGAGCAATGCTGTGGCATGCCAAAATTAGAACTGGGTGACCTTGAAGCCGTCGCTAAAGCAAAAGAAGTGAATATACCTGAGTTGGTCAAAATGATTGATCAAGGTTACGACATAATTGCTCCCGTACCCTCCTGCGTCTTGATGTTTAAACAAGAGCTTCCACTGATGTTCCCTTTGGATGAGGATGTGCAAAAAGTCAAAGCACACATCTTTGATCCATTCGAATACCTGATGTTAAGACACAAAGAAAATAAGCTAAACACTGACTTTTCAGACAGCCTAGGCAAGGTGAGCTACCACGCGTCCTGCCACTTACGCGTGCAAAACATCGGCTTAAAAACACGCGAATTATTAGAACTTATTCCAGAGACCAAATTAGACGTTATTGAGCGCTGCTCAGGCCATGACGGAACGTATGCGGTGAAATCGGAATACCACGAAATTTCTATGAAAATTTGCAAGCCGATCGTTACCCGCGTACAAAAAGCCGAGTCAAATTACTATAGCAGTGACTGCCCAATGGCAGGTCACCAGATTGAAAGCGGCCTGAAAGATGACTCCGTGCCTTACCACCCAATGACATTGCTACGCATGGCCTACGGCCTGTCGTGACAAGGAGAAAACAATGCAACTGACCAGAGAAGATTTACTCTCATTAGAACAATATTCGGCAGAACGAAATGCTTTTCGTGAACGGGTTATGGCTCACAAAAAGAACCGTCGATTACCCATCGGAGAGCACCTGTCGTTATATTTTGAAGACCAGCTCACCATGCAGTACCAGATTCAAGAAGTGTTGCGCGCTGAAAAAATCTTTGAAGCAGACGATATTCAAGAAGAGCTGGCAGCATACAATCCGCTAATCCCAGATGGGAGTAATTGGAAGGTAACGCTGATGGTTGAGTACAAAGACCCCGCAGAACGCGCTCAGGCGCTTACTCAGCTTATTGGGATAGAGCGCAAGACGTGGGTACAAGTCGAGGGGTTTGATAAAATCTATGCGATCGCCAATGAAGATTTGGAACGAGAAACAGATGCAAAAACATCAGCCGTGCATTTCTTACGCTATGAGCTGACTGATGATATGGTCGCAGCAGCCAAGCAAGGAACGGCGATTAATGCAGGTGTTGAACATGAGAATTATAGCCATGAACTTTCACCGATTGCTACCAACATTAGCGCTTCAATCGCTGGAGATTTAACTTGAGCTTGTAGCGTCCAAGTAGCGATTCCCTCATCGTTAGCCTGTATAGCTAAACAAAAGCCAGCCCTTTTACGTGCTGGCTTTTTTGTGCTCATCGTCCAGTGACAACCACTCCTTTACCACACGCTCATCGGACAGATGCTGCACAGAACTAAACGCTTCTGCCCGACACTGGGCAAGTAGCTGCTTATCAAAATACAAACGATCCAATGCCTCGGTTAGTGCTTGCTGATTCCCATTTTCAACAAGCAGGCCGTTTTTACCATCAATCACAATTTCTCTAGGCCCAGTAGGGCAGTCTGTTGCTACCACAGGGCAAGACAGCACTAATGATTCAATCAACACCATTGGAAACGCTTCTGTACGACTTGACAGCGCTAGTAATTCTGCACTTTTAAGGTACTTAAATGGGTTTGACTGTGAACCTGTAAAAATAACCTGATCCTCTAAAGAGAGCTTACTAACCTGTGACTCCAGTGATTCCCGCATCTCCCCTTCACCTATCAACAACAAGTCACATTCATCACGCATGCGTGAATTCGCATAGGCATTAATTAGCAAATCCAGTCGCTTGACTTCTGTCAAACGACCTAACGCCACAAGGTACGGACGACGGTGTGTATAACTCTCTTCAGAAGCCTGCTGTTTGATATCTTCAAATGAAACAAGGTTGTAGATGCGCTTAACCTTTTTTAGAGCAAAATCACTGCGTAAGATTGTCGCAACATCCTCAGAAACGGCAATAATATGGCTGGCACGTGGGTAAGTTAGCCGAAGCAGTATTGATTCATAACCATTTAATTCATGCGGATTGCAATGTACTGACAGTAGCGCCTGAGGTGCAGCTAAGGCTGTTGGGAAGTTTGCCGACTCCATAAAACCAAAAATGTAGTCATAATTATTAGCATTGAAGTTTTGTCGCAATCGCCATGTCCGCCTCAGTACGTTATAGGCCTTGAGCAGCACAGAGTGTTGATCCGGGCAGTTTAGATTCACCAGTTTGCAGGGGACTTGGTACTGCCGAAATTCATCTTGAAACACCAAGACGGTCACTTCATAGTGTTTTGATAGGGCACTAGCAAGATTGAGTGCTGATCGCTGCCCCCCTCCCAACACCAAATCAGCAATCACTATAGCAATTTTTTTCATTAAACGATGCGCCAGTTACTGAACTATTGACTGAAACATTTTTAATCGTTGTGGTTTTTAAATGTTTCTGTACAGCAAGGTTAAGTTCCGTGGGGCACTAAGTAAATTGGGATGTGACAGGCTGTGCTACGCGTAGGACTAACGTAACTTTTTGTTTAATTATACAACAATTTAAAACCAACGCGTTCAAGCCAGTTTTTTTCACGCTGCAAATCAGCTTCTAACAATGCTCGACCTTTGTTAGCATTTAGTAACAACAGCTCAATACTCGACTCATTTACCACTATTCCAGGACTGATAGTTTGATCATCACGCCGACGATGCAGTAATACTGACAGCCGTAGCAGAATACTTAACCGAACAACGGTCAGTCTCTCCATTTCAGGAATATCATTCAATCGATCCCAGTCAATCTTCCGTCGATGATTTTTAACCAGCAAAGCCAGCCAAGCTTGCTCACGCCTAGAGAAGCCCGGCATAAAGGCATATTTAAGGATATAAGCCCCTTGGAAATGGTGCTTATTGTGAGTGATGCTGAGTCCGATTTCATGCAACAAGGAAGCCCATGCCAGCAGCGCTCGTGTTTCTGGCCGCAACTCCCAATGTTCCGCCACTTGGTCAAATAAACCGACACTGGTTTGCATCACTCGCAGCGCCTGCTGCTCATCGACGCTAAAACGTCCCACCAGCTCATCAACACTTCGATAACGCACATCTTCATGCCGAATGCGCCCAAGCATATCGTAGAGTAGCCCCTCACGCAGCGCGCCATCTGACACCGTCATATGATCAATCTTTAGCGCTTCAAATACTGCAATCAACACCGCTAGGCCACCTGCATACACCGGAGCCCGATCCTGACTCAAGCCGGGTAAATCAAGCTTCGTCAAATCACCCATTTCAATCATTCGATCTCGAATATGGTGCAGCGAATCTAGTGTAATACCGAAGGGCGCAAGGCCTAACGCCAAGATGATACTCAGTGTCGATTTGATTGTTCCAGAAGAGCCCGTTGCCCGTGACCAATGTTGCTTTGAAAATGCACCTTGAATAGGCAAGATTTCTAATCTCAAGCCCACTACCGCACGCTGCCAATTCACTGCACTAAAATCGCCGTTGGCAAAAAAGCGTTTAGTGCTACTTGCCGCACCAATTTCCAAACTTTCCAACTCATTGGGAATAAAGTTTTCACCGATAATGAACTCAGTGCTCCCCCCTCCAATATCAATCACTAGTTGCTTGCCGTGATCATTGGATAGCGTGTGCGCGACACCAAGATACACTAAACGAGCTTCCTCTCGACCTGAAATAATTTCAATGTGATAGCCGAGCAGTTTTGATCCTTGACGAATAAAGGCGTCAGCAGGCCTTAAGTTGCGAATGGTATTCGTACCTGCGATACGCACGTTCTCAGGTTTGAAATGCTTCAGTCTGTCACCAAAGCGCTGTAAACACTTGAATGCTCTTTCGGAAACCATGGGATCTAGACGCCCCTGCCGATCTAAACCACCACGTAGGCGCACCATTTCTTTTTCTTTATCGATGACCTTTAAATTGCCCTCTTTATCCGCCTCACAAATGATCATGTGAAAACTGTTTGAGCCCAAATCAACGGCCGCCAGTAGATTGCTGCGTTGCACAGTGTACCTGCCTAATTTATGTTAATCTTCGAGGACTAGATTATCACGATGAATCAACTCTTTTTCATCCATCCTCCCTAATACTGAGGGAATTGAATGACTGGGTAATTGGCAGATTTTTGCGACATCCGTATGTGAATAGTTACACAGGCCTCTTGCCACAATTCGTCCGTTTGAATCAACGCAGTTCACCCGATCGCCACGGTTGAACGTACCGCTACAGCGCTCAACCCCCACGGGCAATAAGCTTTTTCCCTGAGTGGTTAACGCAGTCACTGCACCCGCATCTAAATGCAAACTTCCTCGGGCTTGACTCTGCCCTGCAATCCACAGCTTACGCGCGGCCAATTTAGTTTCCTCAGGAACTAGCAAGGTTCCAATTGACTCTCCCGACCTTAATCGTCTTAATACATCAGCTTCTCGACCAGATACTATCACCGTCGCACAGCCCGCTTTTGCGGCAACCCGAGCCGCTTGTACTTTTGTTGCCATTCCGCCACGGCTAATGGCTGAACCTGCTGCACCTGCAAAACGCACGTAATCTGGGTTCATTGCCAAACCTTCGCCAATAAACTCAGCATCATCATGTGTACGCGGGTCTTTATTAAACAACCCTTTTTGATCGGTTAAAATCACCAACAAATCCGCTTCTACTAAGCTAGAAACAACCGCGCCCAGAGTATCATTATCACTTAATCGAATTTCTTCAAATGAAACCGTATCGTTTTCATTGATGATCGGCACTGTGCCCAAACGGATCAGTGTGCGCAGGGTATTTCGTGCGTTGAGGTAGCGCAAACGATGACTCACATCATCATGCGTTAATAATATTTGTGCCGCTTGAATTTGATATTTTTGAAATTCGGTTTGGTAAGCTTGGATGAGCCCCGTTTGACCAATGGCAGCAGCGGCTTGTAGCTCAGGCAAGGCTGTTGGGCGTTTCGTCCATCCCATACGACTCATTCCCTCTGCAATAGAACCAGAGGAAACCAGCACAATTTCAATACCCTGTTGGCGCAGCTCAGCAATCTGGCAAGCCCAGTCAGCTATGCTGGCATAATCCAGCCCTTTGCCATCTTGAGTAAGCAGCGCACTACCAATTTTTACAATCCAGCGTTGGCTACCTTGAGTGTATTTGGAGCGGTTCATGGGGAATAGGTAGCGTGACTGTTCGGTTCGTTCTCCATTGCTTGCTCATCAAGGTATTGCATAATCTGATAGCTCAAGTCTTGAGTACCGATGCTGGCAGCAGCGGAAATCATAAACACCTTACCCTGCCAGTTCAGCTGTTCAATAATCGTGTTGCACGTTGCTTTTCGCTCATCTTCTGCTAACAAGTCGACTTTGTTCAATACCAGCCAACGCTCCCGCTCACCCAATGCTTCACTGTACGCTTGAAGTTCTTTTTCAATGACTCGAAATGACTCAACAGGGTCACTCTCATCAATAGGCGCAACATCCACTAAGTGCAGCAACAAGCTGGTTCGAGATAAGTGTTTCAGAAACTGTACACCTAGCCCTGCTCCCTCAGCAGCACCTTCAATCAACCCCGGAATATCCGC
>JBMZDT010000127.1:0-6169 GCA_049614505.1 Leucothrix sp. | reverse complement strand
CCAGAATAATTGGGATACTCAGCTGTGAGGCGCGTTTTACTGCCAGGTCACGCGCATGATAATGAAAGCCTTCCTGTTGTTTAAAAGATCCGTCGTGCTCCTCATCAATAATGATCATGCCCAGTTTTTTAAACCCACAAAATACCGATGAGCGAGTACCCACAACGATGTCTGCTTCGCCAGACTGTGCTGACTGCCAGTTTTGGGTGCGTTCTAAATCATTGAGACCAGAATGTAAGGCAACAACCGTTTGCTCAGGGAAGAAGTCGCAGAAACGCTGAAATAACTGAGGCGTCAGTCCAATCTCTGGAATCATTAACAACGCTTGCTTACCCTGAAGCAGTGCTTGTTTGATGGCCCGAAGGTAAATTTCGGTTTTGCCACTGCCAGTAATACCATGCAGTAAAATAGGTTTCAGTGTGTCATCGATTAAATACTCAGAAAGCTGGGCAAGGCTATGGTCTTGTTCTTCACTAAGCGTAATTTGATATTGGTTAGCATGCTCTACCGTCGCTTTGCCTGTATCAGGTACGACAGGTATCCGTTTACACAAGCCTTTCTCTGCGAGTGCTTTCATTGGGCCACGCCATTTTCCAAGGTATTGGCTGGTGAGCTGGGCTTCGGTCAAACTGTGTTGATGCAGTTGATTTAGTAGTTCAAGCTGCCGTTTGGCCCGTTTAGTTTGTTCTCTGGCAGCCTCAATGTCATTAGCGTGTAGGTGCCAAGCAAAGTTTTGCAGTAAGGGAAGCCCTTTACGTAAGCGCTTAGGCAGCGCGGTGAATAGCACTTCACCTATTGGGTGGTGATAGTAAACGCTTGCCCACTGCAATAAGTCTAATAGCTGGCTATCAAATAACGGGACAGAGTCAATGACTGATTCAATGGGCCTGAGTTTGTCAAAGTCGCTGGTAAATCCCCGCTCAATGACAATACCCACTAAACTGTGGGGGCCAAGAGGCACCCGAACACGGCAGCCTACTTTGGGTATAGGCTGTTCAAGGCACTCATAGTCATATGCCCGATACAGCGGTCTGGGTATGACGACACGTAGTGTCGTTGATGTGTGCGTCATACCCTGTTCCGTTAGCGATTAATGCGGCGTGTTCCTGTGGCAGCAATCTCCACCCGGCGATTTTGTGCACGCCCTTTTCGCGTTTTATTATTGGCTACAGGTTTGCTTTCCCCTAAGCCAGCAGTTTCCATCATAGAGCGAGCAAAACCACCCTGCTTGGCTAGGAAGTCTGCAACTGCATTCGCACGCCTCAGAGAAAGCACTTGGTTCATTGCGGCATTTCCAACACTATCAGTATGCCCCTCAATCAATAAACGATTGATTGTTGTATTACCCTCTTGTAAGGACAGCGATAGGGCTAATAGTTTAGTTTGGCCCGCACTCGTCAATCTTGAACTGCCACTTTTAAAGTTGGCACTACCATTAAGCGTTAAGCGCCGCAAAGTGCTCTGGGGCTTTTTGGGTGCGCGTACTGGCTTGATTGCTGGGCGAGTTGGTTTAGCCGAGCGAACGGGATTAGCAATAATGCCAGTATTGTATGGCTGCGTAACCACTGGTTTGACTGGTGTTGGTTTATTGATTACAGGGCGAGCGGGTATCGGTGCGGTAATGGCAGGTCGGGTTAGCGCAGGCATAGGCATAGGCATAGGCTTAGTCATTACAGGCTGTATTGATACAGGTTTTGTCACTGTGCGTACTAAGGTGGTTGGCGTAGGCTTACTCATGACCTTGCTGGCGCTTGGACTAGGCTGTGTTTTAGGTGTCGAGGCTGCAATATTCGTACTAGAAAAAGGTTTAGCCATGGTTGGTTTGGCAACGCTGACGGGCGCAATGGTTCTCTTTGGTGCTTTTAGCACGATCTTACGCATTTTACTGTCAGTTTTTGGTGCGGTGGGCAGCTTATTAACCTTGGTCGTGCTTGTCAGCATTTTAGGTGGTTTACAGCCAGGAATGACTTTCCCAGTTGTTTTATCAATACAAGGTTTATCGTTGTTTTGACGATTCAATAGCTGGCTACCTGGTATCGATTGACCACCGGTATTGCTTTGTCCGTTTGATGCTGACTGGCCGCCTAAGCGCGACTGGCTTCCCGGATTTGTTGTATTTTGTGAGCTACAAGCCGCGAGCAATGCGAATGAGAAGAGTAGTGAAAATTGTTTAGTTGTTTTTTTATTCATTTTTTGCCGTCCCCTTAGGCAATTTTGTTCACCGCTTATACTAACTAATTTATTGCAATCTCACCACTGGGCGTTCAAATAATTCCTCAAATGCTTTTTGCGCCAACTGATTGAGGTCTAATGGGCTGTAAGTTGACAGGGCCTTATAGATTTCTACCTTTTCATCAACCGTTAGCTCATGGTTGGCTTCAACATCTCGTTTTAAGTAAAGATCACGCATAGCAGAAAAAATGAGTGAGGATGCGTAATACTCTGGCTGATCTTGGGTCATTGAGTTAATAGAGAACAGTAGCAGCTTAGTTAGCCAGATTTTATGCCCTGTATCGGTATAAACCAGCTGGGTTAAGTACGCTCCCAACTCCTCTAGGCTCGCTTCAATCCCCTTTTCGCTTAGGTGTTCAAACTGACTAGGTACCCACTTGGGGACTGGCCATTTGTCTTTAATGATTTGGTGATAAGCTTCGTGGTACTCAATGCTAGGCAATAGGCTTTGCATCAACGCATCAATTTCAGCTTGGGCTGCTGCTTGAGCAGGTTTAGTTGCTTTATCTTTAGTTGCCATCATGGTGCTGAGTGCATCCAAACTACCCCCTAGTACACCAGTAGCTTGTTCGGCAGGCATTGACCGTTGCAACGTTTGCTGCATTCTTGAAGCACTTAAATGTTTTTGATCCAGCAACATTTCTTTTGCTGCGGCACGTAGTAGTTGGAGCGAGTCAGGACTGGAAAAAAGTTCTGCTAAATCAGATTTGTAGTTTTTAGTAATGCTTTCCTCAATGTCGTAATAGCCTTGTAGCCAGTAAGGAATGATAAAGCTGCGGCCTTGAAATGTTAGTGCTGGAAGTACGGATTGCTCTGCAAATCGCTTGATTTGATCCAATAAAATAATAGAGCCGATGCCTTGGTTTTTGAATGTCAAACCTAACGCGCCATCTGCAGCGGGTACCCTGTCGGCGCGGGTGACATGAAACAATGGCAATTCTTCAGCGGTCGCATTGGATGTGATTTTGCTGGTTGGTGAGTCAGGGTTTTGAACATCCAGATTGGTGGTTAGTTGGAAATCCAGAGCCCGGCGATCAGTGACTTTGTACACAGTAATAATGCCTGTTCGACACATCGGCTTGTTGCTGTTTGGCTGTTGCCCCTCGAACAAGCGCTGCAAGGTGGTAATCATGTCAACTTTCTGGGCATCTTGACTTGGCGCAAAGTTATTGCACAAGACATTAAACAGCTTAGGAGACATATAATAAGGCAGCCGCTGCTCATCCATTTCGGCATTGAGCTTTTTGAAAAAAATCATGATTTCAGCGTTGCTCAGCGCTTCGTTACCCATGCTGTCCATCGCCAAACGTAGCTTTTCATGCACCTCGCCCTTATCAGGGACTAAGCGAATAATCGTGTCCCGTTCTTGCTCAGCCTGAGCTAAGAATTTTTCCATGAGATCAGCGCGTTGATTTTGCTGACTCACTTGAGCACGGTGCAATAACTCACTGTAAAAAGGCATGCGATCAGCCAGTGCCTGCTCCATATTTTTGGCGATATACCACTGCTGTAATTGCCAGCTGCCAAACAATAAAGCAGCAACAACAGCGGGATAAAATAAGATGCTAGTAAAAGGTGCAAAACAATACTCAGGATTTTTTAACCATCCAAACCATGCTTTTTGTTTTAACCGTTCTGTCAGTGCCTGCACATAATCTGCTTTGTGGACAGGGTAAACCCCCTGCTCTGTAAATGCTTTAAGTACAGCCGTTTTGTGTTTGAGGTAACGCATCGCCAATAATGAACGCAGCGGTGCAATCCAGGATGAGTAAAAGTTAGGTTGCTCAAAGTCATCGGCCTGCATTGCATCCAGTATTTTACTGTCGGTGTGACGCTCAACTAACTTGAGTAAAATGCTATCCATCATATCCAGCCCCTATTGCCTTAGCCATTGCAATACTTCGTTAACCTTTTGAATACGCTCTTCAATGGATTGAGGGACATAGCAATTGGTTGCAACAACTAATTGATCCGCTTTTTGCCGAGCGATGGGGTCTTTGATTGAGTCAGCCAAGCCGCGCTGAAAGCCCGACCAGTCCCAGCTACAAATATATTCTGGCAAATGTTTAAACCGTGTCGCAACATTGTTCAGTGCAATAATAGCCTCTTGGTTTTTACTATTTTGTAGATAATAAATTCCAGCCAGTGTGTCTTTAATCTGTTTATAGCCGTCGGTTAGTAAGCCGCTTGTATTAATATCTTCATGCAGTGCTGCAAACGTCTGCGGGTTGATGTTGGCCGTTACATACGTTTCCATTAAGTCCAGATCAATTTCAGACGCTACAAAACTCAGCTGCTGAGATCCCATTCTTGCCCGCTTCAATATGCCTCTTGCGGCCTCTAATTCACTGACTGCAGTGTCTAGGTCGTTGAAATATAACCAGGCAAGCGCCCCAGATTCGCGACGCCGCGAAGCGATGCTTGAAGCTGAAAATTCATAGCGAGTGAGGTGATCAATGGTTTGTTTAAAGCAAGTATACATTCGCGCTGCCTGATCAGTTTCACCAAGATGTGCGTGACTGGCTGTAAGATACCAATAGCTGGTATTCATTGCGCTGGTACTGCCAGAGCACTGTAAGCGACGAGCCTGTTCGATGGTCTTTTGATGATCCTTGGTGCGTGCATAGCAGCTTAATGCCAAATGCTCTAACTCTGCTTTGACGTCTTTTTCTGAACGGCGCCATTGCAATTTTTTACCAAGAGAGCCAATGGCATCAACAATTTTACTGCAATCTTTTTCATTGTTTAATACTGTGCGGTAAGAACGCACGAGTAGACTGATATCTTCACGCTCTGCGCCTGGTGCTGTGGGCGAGGCATCGGCTGAACATTGTTGAAGGCGATCAACGCTGCACTTGAAGGTCGGTGAACCATCCCCCGCTTCACCTTCGGCTGCTGGTGCACCCGACTCACGCTGCTCACTTAGCTGACGAATCCGGTCTTGCATCCCAGCGCCCATCATTGATTGCAATGCCTCAGCAGGGTTCATAGCAGATGTTGAACGGTTGAGGTCAAAGCTTAGCTCTGGGTTGGCAGCCACAATATTATTCATGACTTCGCTGGCTTGTTGACGCACCAACCACTCTATAAACGTGAATGATTTTGGGTCTGTTGCTGCTTTTTTGCGCTCAAACTCGCTCTCAACAGTCTTGAATAACGAAAAGCCAGCAACCGCTAATACCACAGGGATCAATGCAAAGAGGTAAAGTTTTGTTCTAAGTTTACGTCTGGCACTGGCTGCACGTTGAACCCTTGAATTACCGCGTATTTGGGTGCGTTCATTCGCCAATTGAATCGCTTGCTGATAGTGCTTTTTTGCCTCAGCAGGTTGGCTTTCTTTGCGTAAGGCCTCAGCTTGTTGAAAAGCTTCCTGAGGGTTGTTATTGGCTTCTTTCATGCGAGCCTACCTACCTTAGTCAAATAGATAAGCCCGTTATGTTTGATTGAATTATAGTAATTATCGTCGCGGTACATAGCTCATTCCGGCACGTTAAGCGCCAATTGTAGCAGACTTTAATGGCTGTTTTGTTAGTGCCTACAGACGAAAGTGTTATTTAAAAAATTGCATTGACGACCGCACTACCAAGTGCAGCGCCAGCGGCTCCCCCCACAGGGCCAGCGGCTGCGGTGCCTGCAACTGCGCCAGCGGTACTTGCCGCGGCTGAGGCAACCGAGCCAACGACGCCTAAAGTGCCTGAGGCAACCTGCTGTGCACTACAACCTGTTAGCAGCAGGTAGCCACTGATTACAGTTGCGATTGAAAGTTTTTTCATTTGATTTAATCCCCAATGATTTGTTGCGCTTATTGTAATGTAGAATTTTAGTGTTCTAGCTCTGGAAGTTCGGATCTGATTGGCGTGACAGACTCTTGGTTGTCATCTGTTTCAGACTTTTTCTCAAAGTTGAGTTTCCATTCCAAGTTATTTTTAGAGGTGGC
>JBMZDT010000126.1:0-6193 GCA_049614505.1 Leucothrix sp. | reverse complement strand
CCCCCGGCAGACCTGCGATTCCTGCACAAGCGGGTCGTGCTGGGCGACCCGCACAGCCGGCTCGGGCGGGTAGCCCAGGCAGACCTGCCACACCCGCCATTCCTGCTATCCCGGCAACGCCCGCACGCTTTGTGTGGAAAACAGAAGTGATACCATCAGCACCTATTTGGATTCAACGCGCCATCAGAAACACCATTAGCCACAACAAATCCATTAGCACCTACACAACGCGACGTGTAAGCAAAGCGGTAGACGACATCATCACCATCACTAGTCGTGAAGAAACATCAATTAATGTGTTGGCAAATGATGACCCAGGGCTTCGACTGCTAAGTGCATCTGAACCGAAAGACGGCACGGTGAGAATCATTAATGACCGTATTATTTACACACCCAATGCTACCTTCACAGGCAGCGACACCTTTACCTACACCGTTATTGATAGTAATAATCGTCAGACAACATCACGCGTCACCGTCAATGTATCTCAAGCAACTAACAGTGCGCCTATTGCCATGGATGACAACGTAACAACAAAGTTTGAAAACCCTGTGACCATCAATGTAACGGCTAACGACCGCGACATCGATGGAGATATTTCCTGCATCAGCAATATTGCACGCCAACCTAGTGAGGGTTCTGTCACGATTGCCAGCAATGGCTTGGATATTATCTACACGCCCAACTCAGGCTTCATTGGCACTGATACGTTTGAGTACACGGTATGCGATGAGAAAGGCGCGATAGATAGCGCAACCGTGACCGTCACTACGACTAGCTTGGGCCTTAATGCAATGGATGATAGTGACAGCACAGACTATGAAACCGCTGTTACTATTCATGTTGCTGAAAACGATGTGAACTTAGACGGCGGCTATACCTGCGTGCTATCCATTCCCGATGAGCCTGATAATGGCTTTGTAGTGATCTCAAATAACGGCCAAGACATTGTTTATACTCCCAACAACAACTTCATAGGCAGCGACTCGTTTACTTATACTGCCTGTGATTCTGAAGGCGACCGAGACGATGCCACAGTCACTGTTGCGGTCAGAGCACCCTAGATCACTTTTATCCCACGCCAAAACGACTAGGCTCATCGCCCATTGATGAGCCTTTTTCAACCCTTGAAAGATTAAACACTTTACCTAGGTAGAAAGAAACGCTATTTTCTGCGGTTTATCATTGTTTTGGGCAGCTATGACAAGCGAATATAACGCGTCGGCAATTGAAGTACTCAGTGGTTTAGATCCTGTACGCAAGCGCCCCGGCATGTACACTGACACGACACGCCCAAATCATCTTGCACAGGAAGTCATCGACAACAGTGTTGATGAAGCCGTTTCGGGCTTTGCCAATAAAATTCATGTCGTCTTACACGCCGATGGCTCTCTATCGGTCGCCGATAACGGCCGCGGCATGCCCGTTGATATCCATCCTGAGAAGAAGCTACCTGGTATCGAGGTCATTCTGTGTACCTTGCACGCAGGTGGTAAGTTCTCCGATAAAAACTATCAGTTTTCAGGCGGTCTACACGGAGTAGGTGTCTCCGTGGTGAACGCGCTCTCATTGATATTAGATGTACGCATCAAGCGCGATGGTAAAGAATATCAAATGACATTTGAGAACGGTCATAAGGCCTCCGACCTTGAAGTCATTGGCTCTGTGGGGAAAAAGAACACCGGCACGACGCTACACTTCTGGCCCAATGCTCAATACTTTGACACAGCCAAATTCTCCATCTCACGCTTAAAACATAATTTGCGTGCTAAAGCCGTACTCTGCCCAGGCCTTCATGTCACCTTTGTTGAGGAGGCTAAAAACGAGACCACCGAGTGGTACTACGAAGATGGCCTCAAAGACTACCTCATTGACTCGATTAAAGATTTTATCTCACTCCCAGAAGATCCCTTTTCAGGCGTATTAAACACAGAAAAAGAAGCCGTTGAGTGGGCATTAAACTGGCTACCTGAGGGCGGTGACTTAGTCCAAGAGAGCTACGTCAATCTGATTCCAACAACACAAGATGGCACACACGTTAATGGTTTACGGACGGGCCTGACCGAAGCGCTCAGAGACTTCAGTGAATTTAGAAGCCTACTGCCTCGTGGTATCAAAATTGCACCTGAAGATGTGTGGGATAGAATCTGCTTTATCGTCTCTTATAAAATGAGTGAACCGCAGTTTGCAGGTCAAACCAAAGAGCGCTTATCGTCACGCAATGCCGCAGGCTTTGTGTCCAGCGCCATTAAAGATGCGTTCAGTCTTTACCTCAACCAGCACCCTGAAATTGGTGATGAGATTGCTGAGCACGTCATTAATAATGCACAAAAGCGACAAAAGGCTAGCAAGAAAGTGGTGCGTAAAAAAGTAGCCACAGGTCCAGCGCTACCGGGAAAGCTCGCCGATTGCTCATCACAAGACCTTAGCAGAACAGAGATATTCCTAGTGGAGGGAGACTCGGCAGGCGGCTCGGCTAAACAAGCTCGAGATCGCGAATTTCAAGCAATTATGCCGCTACGTGGTAAGATTCTTAATACTTGGGAAGTTGACTCTGATCAAGTATTAGGCTCTCAGGAAATTCACGACATCTCTGTTGCCGTTGGCGTAGAACCAGGCTCTTCTGATATTAGTAATTTACGTTATGGTAAAATCTGTATTTTAGCGGATGCGGATTCTGATGGCGCACATATCGCTACGTTGATCTGCGCATTGTTTGTAAAACATTTTCGCCCCATGGTCGAAGCGGGCCATGTTTATATCGCAATGCCGCCTTTGTATCGTGTAGACATCGGCAAACAAGTCGAATACGCGCTTGATGAAGAAGAGCGACAGGCGATTATGGATCGCATTGAATCTAAAAAACTCAAAGGCAAAGTATCTGTTACGCGCTTTAAAGGCCTCGGTGAAATGAATCCATTGCAACTGCGTGAAACCAGTATGGCTCCAGATACTCGCCGCTTGATTCAGCTAACATTAGATGATCCTGAAACAACCGATGCCACTATGGACATGCTGCTTGCTAAAAAACGTGCCGCCGACCGAAAGGCGTGGTTAGAGAGCAAGGGTGATTTAGCAGTTATTTGATGATTAAGCGAAATATGTCATACTCCCATGCGGCTGGTTTTACTTTCGACATATTCGAACTTAATCCCAACAAACATGACCAACATGTCATAAACTTTAACGCGGTTTCTGTCACCCTACCTTGTTCCCCCAACAGGTAGCTTGAGGGTAACCACTTAACATTTTATAAATTCCGATTAACGCAAGTCATGTCTTGTCGCCCGTGTCCCCACACGATTCCGTACAAGACCTGTATACAAAAACAAGGAAATCAGTAACTGATGAACAAGGAGCTTGTGATGAAACGTTTGCGCAATTTAGGCTTAAGTGCCGCTTTAATTGCACTGGCCGGTGTGGCACATGCAAACCCTGGTAACAAACTTGGTTTTAATACCAGTGGTTTAGCACAAATAGCAGTATCTAATCCTTTTATCGATAAATTCAAGGTGTCCCGTGGTTGGATCACCTCTTGTAATTATGACTGGCAAAACGACAAGCCAATTGACCCGGGCTGTACTAAGAAGAAGTCATTCAACACAGGTGAATCTGACAAGGTTAAAGTAGACCGTTTTGGCTGGCCAATGCGCTTACCCACCTCTCGTGAAGCGCCAATTTACACATCAATCAATGCTATTTGGGATTTAGGTGAGTTTTTCACGTTGGGTGACTATGTTGTAACCTACCAAGGTGATGCTGATATCAAAGCCCTTGGTGACCTCGTGGTAACGAATCAGCAGCCCGGGCGCATCGAATTTAAACTGAACTCGACTAAGCGCAACCTGCGTTTGCACATCACACGCATCAACCCACAGCGCTACATCCGCGATATTAAAGTTATCCCAAAGCGTTTTGTGAATGTCGCAAGTCGCCAAAAGTTTAACCCAGACTACGTCAACACTATTCGTCCGTTTAACTCCATTCGTTTTATGCCTTGGCAAAACACGAAAGATACCAAATTCTCTCGTTGGGAGCAGCGTACTACACCCAATCATGCGTTTTACAATGGCAATGCAGGCATGCCTATCGAGACGATGGTTGAGCTGTCTAACTTAGTGAATGCAGACCCTTGGTTCTCGATGCCTCACCTTGCAGACAACACTTTATTATATCGTTTTGCCCAAACAGTAAAACAGAGACTAAAGGGCGGCCTTAAAGTGTATGTGGAATACTCCAATGAGATTTGGAACTACATGTACCCTGCCACGCATCATGCGACACGCCAAGGTCTAAAACTGTGGCCAAGTGCTTATTCTGAGCTAAACCAAGGCGCGCGAAATCTAAAAATGGCATTAAACTACAACGCCATGCGTACTGGACAAATTTGTGATATTTGGAAACGCGTATTTGCAGGCCAAGAACGTCGTGTTGTCTGTGTATTGTCAGCCTATGCTGGCGCACCTGCCATGGGTGAAGAAGCCCTTGGCTGCCCACTAGCAGGTGGTGGTTGTGCGAAAAAAGTGGATGCTTACGGTGTCGCACCCTACTTTGGTGATTACATTGCGCGTATCGAAAACCGTGCCCAACTCCGTAACTGGGCAAAGTCGGGCCCTGCTGGAATGAATAACCTGTTCTCTGAAATCAATCGAGGCAATTTCATTGATGACAAGATTCCAGGCGGTGCTATCCCTCGTGCCATGAAAAACAGAATCACGCCCAATGTTGCATTAGCGAAAAAATATGGTGTGAAACTGGTCGCTTACGAAGGTGGACAGCACTTACTTCGTGTTGATCGCCCGCATGTGATTTATGATGAGAAGATCTTTGAGCTATTCTCAAAAGCTAATCGTGATCCTCGAATGATTCAGTCTTACCAGCAGTACCTAAACGCTTGGGGACGTAGTGGTGCAGGCATTATGATGCACTTTAACGGCATATCTAATATTGATAATCGTAACTACTTCGCTATGCTTGAGCGTCCTGAGAATCCAAACTCAGCGAAATATCGCGCACTCACCAACTACCTGCGTGGACGTTAACCATTAGCACTGCTTAGGTTTATTAAACGATAGACCTATCTTGATAGGAAGAGGCAAGCCACATGGCTTGCCTTTTTTATTGCCTCACCTTTCCCATTTTCTCTTTCTCTACGGATCGTTTTTAGGCATCAAACAACAAAAGTGTTAAACTCCACACTTCATTATCGATCACGAAGCTAAAGCAATGCCTTGGGATGAAGAAACACAAGAATTTATCTACGCTGAGCGTCCTAACAAAACGCTAATTAAACGCGAGCTATATGCGCTACAGGCCTTGGCAAAACGCATCATCGCACTCCCTGCGATCCATTTTGATGCACTCCCACTGTCTGAGAGCATGCGTGACGCCTTTACGCTAGCCAGACGCATTGAAAGAGCCGCATTACAACGACAGCTACGCTACATTGCCGGGCGCTTTGACGAGGAAGATATTGATGAAATTGAACTCACGATGGCAAGGCAGAACGCGCCTCAACGAGAATCAGTGGCGCGCCTACATCGTGTAGAGCAATGGCGAGACAAACTCATTGCGGGTGACAACACCTTATTAACTGAGTTCGTCAGCCAATTTGAAGGCTGCGATGCACAGTACCTGCGGCAGCTCATTCGCAATGCGAATAAAGAAGCAAAGAACAATAAGCCGCCAAAATCCGCTCGCCTGATTTTTAAATATCTAAATGAACTAGACGAGCAGGATAGTTAGGACTTTTCTAAACTACTTTTTACCCATCAGCCCTTTAACGGCTGCTGGGATATCCGCTGGGAACACAATCGATTTACTGTTATCTGACTCTGCTAGCTTTTCCAGTGAGCCAATGTATTTCTCACCTAATAGATAAACTACGGGTATTTCATTCTCACCGATTGCTGATGACACCATTTCAATAGACTGCTTACTGGCTTCAGCCAAGATGACTTGTGCCTTAGCATCACGCCTAGAGGCTTCCAAACGCCCATCCGCTTCCAGTATCTGCGCTTCTTTTTCACCACCAGCACGTGTCACTGTCGCCCGTCTAGCACGCTCAGCTGCTGCCTGTTCTTCCATGGCATGCTGCATCGTACCTGATGGATTAATATCTTGGATTTCCACCGTTTTTAATACGATGCCCCAGTCTGCAATGTCATCGGAAATCATACCCTTGAGCTTTGAT
>JBMZDT010000125.1:0-6270 GCA_049614505.1 Leucothrix sp. | reverse complement strand
AATACCTAGAAAGTTTAGAGACTGATGAGTACCCACAGCTAATTTATCTTGACCCAATGTTTCCCTCTCGTGAAAAAAGCGCACTGGTTAAAAAAGAAATGCGTTTTTTTCATGACATTGTTGGCAAGGATGAAGACAGTGCTGCACTGCTGGAAATCGCTTTAAAACGAGCCATTGAAAGAGTCATTGTTAAACGCCCCATAAAAGCCGAGACGCTTAACGCCAGAAAACCAGATTTTGATATCCGTGGAAAAACCGTCCGCTACGATATTTACCTAGGCTGTCGTCATTTTGCTACCCAGCGACCAATCACTAGCTGACCGTTATCTGCGTAGTGGTGCGGCGGTATATTGAGACCAATTTGAGCATCTGATTGATAACGCCCTTGTGAATCAAACCAATTCGCTGAGCACGTATCTTTAAATAAAACCTCTGCTTCATTTTGCAAGAACAACGGACAATGCCCCGAGTCTCCCACATCAAAATATACAAAAAACCGCGGATCTAAAGAACGCCATGGGTGTTTATTCACACTGTCTAAATTTGCCTGTGGTGCGCTAGGCGACTGCTTAATTAACGCCAGTTGATTAGCATCCTTTCGTTTAAGAACGCCTACGCGCTGGTTATTCCAACGAATGACGGTCACGTTTCCTGGCAACAAATGAGTCAGATCTAATATGGCGTCATCAGCATCAATAACGGCTTTTTTCGTTTCGATATTAGAATAGAAAGTGGCATTAAAAAACACAAGTAGTAATGCAATAATGCCAAGCCCTCCAAGAACCTTTAAAATGACTCGGTACAATAATCGTTTATCCATAAAGGTTGCTTACCTGAACTGAAGAGTTTCATTGATGCCACGTTTTAATACGCCATTCCCGTTTGCTGCTTGCCTGACCAGTTTGTTTTTACTAGCCGCCTGCCTGCTGAGTAACGTCGACACTGCTCTATTTTTACAGCTAAACGCAGCTAGCCAACTATTCCCCAACGCTTTCTGGGGACTTTTGACCTCTTTAGCTGATCCTATAATTGCGCCACTGCTCATCTTTACGCTGTTCTACCAGAATGTCCTATTTCTGCGGGCTTTTTTTATCGCCCTTGCACTGGCTTTACTGGTCAATTACAGTTTGAAATACGGTTTTGACATCAAACGACCTACCACCTTACTCGACACTAATAGCTTTACTATCATCGGCCCAATAATCAACTCACCCAGTTTTCCATCCGGTCATACCATCACCATTTTCACGTTGATGGGGCTTCTCAGCGCATGGTATCAAAAACGTGCTGTTAGCTTGGCAGTGTTTACGTTGGCAGCGTGCATTAGTTTTACCAGAATAAGCGTGGGCGCACATTGGCCTAGCGATGTATTATTTGGCGCACTCATTGGCTGCTTAATCGGCTGGCTAGCCGTAGAGATAAACTCAAGGCTTGAGGCCAAAAGCTCAACTAACTTACCACTAACAGGCTACTTTATTGCACTGTTTGTGGGAATTTTCAGCTTGATCACTAAAACACCTTACGCAACCGCGCAGTGGCTTAGCACAGCTGTTTCACTATTCACTATTGCCTATGCCCTCAAGTCGATTACTGCATTACTGCATCGACAAAAAGGCTAGTGCCACAGTGTCTTGCCTGACATTTTTTCAATTTCAGCCAGCCTTGCCTGATGCGCGGTTATCTCTGCTTCATCAGCACGGATAATTTTCAAGGCTTCTTGAGGTAACGAAATGCGCCTGACATCGTGCAAATCTTCTTCTGAGTCAGTGGTCTCTGTGCGTTGAGCATCCAAACTCATCATTACCTGACCACCTGTCATGGCAAGATACACATCACCCAGTATTTCAGAGTCCAACAACGCCCCATGCAGCTCACGATGTGCGTTATTAATATCGTAACGCTTGCACAGTGCATCCAAGCTATTGCGCTGCCCAGGGTGCATCTCACGCGCCATAATCAGCGAGTCGGTTATGGTGCAAATCGAATCAATATCCCCCCAGTTGCCCTCTAGTAGTGACAACTCATAGTTAAGGAAACCAATATCAAACGGCGCATTGTGAATAATTAACTCTGCCCCTTTGATGTACTCGATAAAACTAGCTGCTACCTCATTAAAACGGGGCTTGTCTGCCAAAAACTCTGAAGTAATGCCATGCACCGCTAACGCTGCCTCATCGCTTTCCCGATCAGGCTGTAAATACTGATGGTAGTTGTGGCCGGTCATCTTGCGGTCAATCACCTCAACACAACCAATTTCAATGACACGGTGCCCATCACGCGTTTCAAGGCCCGTTGTCTCCGTATCCATGATTATTTGTCGAACCATAACCTTACCCTTTGATTTACTGATTTACTGATTACCGGACTTTTCGTCCATCGCCCGATTGGCTAACTCATCGACACGTTCATTTTCAATATGGCCACTGTGACCTTTGACCCAACGCCAATCAATCGTATGTTTGCTACTGGCTGCATCCAAGCGCTGCCAGAGATCTTTATTTTTAACCGGCTTTTTTGCGGCAGTTTGCCAGTTTTTTGCCTTCCAGCCCTTAATCCAGCTGGTAATACCTTGCCTTACATATTGAGAATCTGTTGTAAGCACCACCTGGCAAGGCTCGTTAAGTGTTTCAAGGCCACTGATCGCAGCCATTAATTCCATACGATTGTTGGTCGTCTCTGACTCATAGCCGTAGAGTTCTTTTTCGTGCTGCCCAAAGCGTAACAGCGCCCCCCAACCACCTGGCCCGGGATTCCCCCGACAGCCACCATCCGTAAATAATTCTACGGTTTTCTTATTGCTCATAAATTAGTATCTGCGTTTAAAGAAGCTAGCTAGAAAAATATTCTTTTCGGACACGCTGCGCCGTACGATTTAGCGCAACCTTTCCTCCCGAAATTAGGATAGGTGCTTTCCAGCCTGTTTTGTAAGGCCGACGTGCAATCACCTGCTTTTTTGCGTGAATAACATAGAGATTGCTAAATAACGGCCAAGCCACTTTGCCGCAGGACTCTAACCACGATAACCGCCGGTAGAGTTTTTCATTGTGTAAACCTGGCCGAAAGCCTAAGTACTGCAAATCCAGCATTTCAAAATCAAGCAAAGAGAACCAATCACGTACCCGCGACATATTGGGCAAATCCACTTTTTTACGCAGTGAATGCCCTGCCCGCATCAACGACCAAGGGTTAAATCCAATTAAGATTAACTGACCTTCTGGTACCAAGATACGATCAATTTCCCGCAATACTTGGTGTGGATCAGTACTGGCCTCTAGCACATGGCTAGCAACCACTAAATCAATATTATCCGTTTCAATTGGTAACTGCTCAGGCGTTGCTAAAATATCATGCTTTTGTTGATTGGCTCCTAGCGAGGCACTAAAAGCCACTCTTGAGTGCTCAAAAAGATTAGTGTGTCCACTCAGTGCACCCATCTCCAGTGCATAATAGCCGAATATTTCGGACATATATTGTGCGCAAAGGTCATCGACTTGTTGCAGTACTTGCTTACCTGCAAGTGTATCGTACCAGCTGAGGCAAAGGTTTAAATTGGTTTCACTTGTTTGCATGGTGTCGCCTCCAATCATTAGAATGCTACTAGAAATTGCGCTGGGATAGTAGGGAATCCTGCCGCCTAGCTGATGTGCTTTACATTTTATAAGCTATTCAGCGTGGGCTCAGCTAGAAATGTGCAGCATCATCCTAAAAAAACAAAAAACCTCTAAATAATAATAACAATAACCCATCGACCAGTAAGATGGGAAGGGTAGAAAATGGGCCAGTCTAAACAACTGTCGCTTGCGATCGCAGCGGCAATTTCAATGTCATTTGTCACAGGTTGCAGCAGCGTTGGTACTCACCGCACCAAGGCCATCCCTAATCAGGCAGCCGCTAGCTCGCCATACATCGTTAAAGAAGAGATTGCCTTTTTAAGCGCTACTCGCTCTAGGGTTGAGTCCATTTACAAAACACAGCAGCATCAAGAAACAGTCAAGAAATTTAAGTCTGAAGCATTGTATCAAGCCGCTCAGACCCTCCTAAGCACTCCCGACACCCCTGCCTTAAGCAACGATTTCAAAGATGAACCTACATCAGTTTATCGACGCCCTGATACAGTCATTCAGTCTAAAACCTATCACCCAACTCCGAGCAGCGTTAAACAAAGGCATTATCAACCTGCTAATACACAGCCACAGGTTTACCAGATTAGTGAGCAAGACCCACTATTGGACAACCCACTTTATGAAAAGATACTGCTTGAGTTAGCTGGACTCGTTCCTGAAGCGTCATCTAATCAAGTAAATCAACCAGCGCCTAGCAGCACTGCCGTTGCAGACTATGCCCCACCTGCCATTTATAAGCCGCATGAAGACATGTGGCAACACATTAAAAATGGCTATCAGATGGGTAATCACGGCTATCGCCGTCAAGTTCAGCAGTTTGTTCGGGCCTATGGTCGCAAACCAGCGCGGCTACAGCGTATCGCCAATCGCGCAACCAATTATTTGCATTTCGTAGTCAACGAGTTAAAACGCCGCCGCATGCCGACGGAGTTGGCTTTACTGCCGTTTGTTGAAAGTGCTTATGTCAACACCGCCTATTCACATGCAGGGGCTGCGGGGATGTGGCAATTTATCCCTTCTACCGGAACGCTATACGGCCTTAAACAGAACCGTGGTTTTGATGGACGTATGGATGCCTTGGAGTCTACTCGCGCAGCATTAGACTACTTACAGAAACTCCACAGAGAGTTCAAGGGCGATTGGTTTTTGGCACTAGCAGCATACAATGCGGGTGAAGGTCGGGTAGGCCGCGCCATTCGTTACAACCGTGCTCGCGGTCGCAAAACAGATTATTGGAGTTTGCGCCTACCGCGTGAAACTCGTGAATATGTTCCTCGCCTGTTAGCTTATAAAGAAATTATTGCTAATCCACGTGCTTTTGGTTTTCACTTACCAGCAACACCTAATGCACCAAAGCTGGCAGAGATTCATGTTAATAAGCCCGTTAATTTAGTTAAGGCTGCACGCTATGCAGGTTTAGCAGCAGACGCACTCACCAGCCTCAATCCAAATTTTCTGAAAGGAATCACCACACCGAGAGTTAGCAAGCGCATTCTCCTTCCCCTTCGGGTGGCTAGGCAGGTCGCCGATGTGATTGACCAGTTGCCTCCTGAAAGAGCTGTTAGCATTGCAGGTAAAACACGCAAGCAACTTGTCAAACGACGCTATAGCAGCCGCAAAAAACGCTACTCCAGCGCAAAAAGCCGCGCTTATAAAACACACAAAGTTAAACGCGGTGAAACGCTCTACCGCATTGCCATGCGCCACGGCATTACCGTTAACAAATTAAAACGTTTAAACGGCATTCGCTCTAACCACATCAAAACGGGAGCACGACTTCGGTTACTATAAAACCCAAAGCCCCTTCTTCAAATTTGATTAAGGGGCGTTTTTTTTTGCTGGCACGTTAATAGTCAACATCGCATTATTCTTTCATTATTGATGAACGGGAATATATTGTGATCGACCAATCAACTATCCGGAAGAGAATCCAAACTGAACGCCAACAGCTGAAGAAAGATCAACAAGCCTTGTTTTCTCAGGCAATTTGCCAACAAATTATTGATAGTGGCGTATTAAACAATGCAAACAATATTGCCTTTTATCTACCCGTTCGGGGCGAAGCCGATCCAACGTATTTGCAGCAAGCTGAATCACTGCTAGACAAGCAGTTTTATCTACCCGTACTGTCAAGCACCCATCAAAATCATTTGGTATTTGCTCTGTATAACGAACAGACGCCTATGAAATTTAATCGTTTTAATATCCCTGAACCGGACACTGACACCGCAACATTACTAACCGATCCACAGCAGCTCGATGCGGTTATTATGCCAATGGTAGCGATTGATCGAGCGGGTAATAGGATTGGCATGGGCGGTGGCTTTTATGATCGCACCTTTGCTTTTAGAAAAACCAAGCAGTGCCAACCGCAGCTGATTGCTTTTGCCTATGACTTACAGCTGATTGAAGAACAAACGCCTCAAGCATGGGATGTCCCTACTGATGCTATCGCGCTGCAAACTGAGTTTATCCAGCTATAAGCCAACTAAATGCGTTGGCCTTCGGGAATGGTTAATTCTGACTGCGGACGATTATTGAAGGGCTGCCTAGATAATTCATCACGCAGCTCTTCAGCACTTTTTTCTAAAGCCTTACCAATCTCTTTGACCGAGTCAGATAGCTGCTTGTCAAAGCCTTTCAAGCC